>NZ_VPAO01000030.1:0-49610 GCF_013419235.1 Acinetobacter sp. YH12098 | reverse complement strand
ACCGTGAAACTGGATATTGCTGCAGGAAGTTATAGCGATGCGGCAGGCAATGCAGGTCAAGCAGCCACAGCTTCACATAGCGTGGCAAGTATCGATAGCACAGCCCCAACAGCAACGATTAGCATTGCAGATAATGGCGATGTGAAAATCAGCTTCAGTGAAAAAGTCGTTGGCTTTGATGCAGACGATGTAGAGGTCACTGGCGGAAAACTGACAGACTTAGCACAGCAAGCCGATGGAAGTTGGATCGGTAAAGTTGTGGCGAATGGCACTGACGGTAGTGCAGCGACCGTGAAACTGGATATTGCTGCAGGCAGCTATAGCGATGCGGCAGGCAATGCTGGTCAAGCCGCAACTGCTTCACATAGCGTGGCAAGTATCGATAGCACAGCCCCAACAGCAACGATTAGCATTGCGGATAATGGCGATGTGAAAATCAGCTTCAGTGAAAAAGTCATTGGTTTCGATGCGGACGATGTACAGGTCACTGGCGGAAAACTGACAGACTTAGCACAACAAGCCGATGGAAGTTGGACTGCTAAAGTCGTGGCGAATGGCAACGATGGAAGTACGGCAAACGTTAAGTTGGATATTGCTGCAGGTAGCTATAGCGATGCGGCAGGCAATGCAGGTCAAGCCGCGACAGCTTCACATAGCGTGGCGAGTGTGGATACCACAGCACCGACCATTACTATCGATGATCTAATCATAACAAATGATCAAACACCAACGATCAGTGGAGAAACTGAGCCGGGTGCATCTGTCTACGTATATATTAAAGACTCTGCAGGCGTGGTGAAATTTGAAGGCCAAGCAAGTGTATTTGCAGACGGTGCTTGGACATTTACACCTCCTCGTAATTTAGATGATGGTGAATATACGGCTGTTGCAATTGCAACGGACAGAGCAGGTAATACAGCTGAAGCAAATGATGGGTTTGAAATCGATACGACTCCGCCAACTGTTGATATTGATGATTTTGATTTCTTTGCAGCTCCAGCTGTGGCTCCGCTCGCTACATTTGTTATGCGAGCGACGACGTTATCCACACCGTCAATTCCACTAACCAACAACAATAAACAGACTTTCTCTGGCACATCGAGCAAAAGTACGGAAGTTCTGATCAATATTTATGATGCTGAAAATAATTTATTGGATTCAGGCTTAGCGAAACTTGATACGGCAACAGGGAAATGGACGTATACACCATCGGTTGCTTTACCAGAAGGATTATTAACTTTAGAAGCTATATCGAAAGATATCGCTGGTAATATCAGTGCACCATCAACTAAACAATTTATTGTCGATACCATTCCACCACTTATTGATATTCATGATGTCGGTGTTATTACAGATCCATCTCCAAGTTTTAGTGGAAAAACTGAAAAAGGTGTAACTGTTACCGTAAGTGTGAAAGATCAACTCGGAAATGTGGTAGAAACAGGACAGGCACTTGTTGATGCTCAAGGCAACTGGAGTTACCAATCAAAATCACATCTGGCAAATGGTCTTTATCATATTGAAGCGATTGCGAAAGATGCTGCCGGAAACTCGAGTCAAAAAGTAGCGACGAGCACAACAATTGATAGCACTGCTGAAGTGAGTATTGCGGTTCAGGCAAATGCCGATGGTTCTGCAACGGTAACGGGTAAAACTGAACCGGGTGCAAGCGTTGAAATCACTACGCCAGACGGTCAAACCTATCCTGCAACAGTTGATGCCAACGGTCAGTTTACAGCAACGATTTCATCACCGGCTGCAGAAGGTACCTATACCGCAACAGCAACAGATCAAGCAGGAAATCAAGGTTCTGCATCAGCAGATCTAGATGACCAAGTTGCGCCGCAAATCGATGATCTAGAAGTCGATGCAAATGCCGATGGTTCTGCAACGGTGACAGGAAAAACTGAACCCGGTGCAAGCGTTGAAATCACTACGCCAGACGGTCAAACCTATCCTGCAAGCGTGGATGCCAACGGTCAGTTTATAGCAACGATTCCAACGCCTGCTGCAGAAGGTACCTATACCGCAACGGCAACGGATAATGCTGGAAATCAAGGTTCTGTAACAGCAGATTTAGATGACCAAGTTGCACCGCAAATCGATGATCTAGAAGTTGATGCAAATGCCGATGGTTCTGCACCGGTGACAGGTAAAACTGAACCGGGTGCAAGTGTTGAAATTACTACGCCAGACGGTCAAACCTATCCTGCAAGTGTAGATGCCAACGGTCATTTCACAGCAACGATTCCATCACCTGCTGCGGAAGGGACATATACTGCAATAGCAACAGATCAAGCCGGAAATCAAGGTTCTGCAACAGCAGATCTAGATGACCAAGTTGCGCCGAAAATCGATGATTTTAAAGTCACATCAAATCCAGATGGCTCTGCAACCATTACAGGTAAAACTGAATCAGGTGCGAAAGTTTCTATAACTGATCCACAAGGCAAAGATATAGATGTTAGTGTCGATGCCAATGATCATTTCATCGCACAAATTCCTGCAACAGCAGCAGAAGGCACATATACAGCGACTGCTACTGATCAAGCAGGGAATCAAGGTTATGCATCAGATGATTTAATGGATGCAACTATGCCGGTAATTCCAACTGCGGAAGTGAACCAAAAAGATGGCTCTACTGTCTTTGGTATAGCTCAACCGGGTTCAGAAGTGACGGTATATGCCTCTGATTCGAAGCAAAAGCTTGGGACGGCTGTAGCCGATGCAAATGGGGTGTATAGCGTTCAACTTCAGCCTGCTTTGGTGGATGGTGAGCAAGTAAACGTCACGGCGAAAGATGCAGGCGGTGAATCACCAGCAATCACAGCGCAAGCCCCAGATCTATTTGCCCCTGATGCACCGACAGCGAAAGTCAATGCAACAGGTTCTGCTGTGGAAGGTGTGACCGAAGCTTTTGCCATTGTTACCGTATACGGTGGTAGCAAAGGCACAACCCCATTGGGTACAGCGACTGCGGATGCCAATGGTTATTATCAAATTGCACTTGTACCTGCACTTGTGGATGGCGAGCAAGTGAAAGTGACCGCAAAAGATGCAGGTGGCGAATCTTTAGCTACACCAGCATTGGCACCAGACTTGTACGCACCAGCAACACCATTTGCAACTTTAGATAGTCAAGGTGCTGTGGTCACGGGTCATGCCGAAGCGGGTTCGGATATCACAGTGTATGCCGCAGATGCTAAAACCATTCTAGGCTCTGCAATTGCTGATCTTGAAGGCAATTTCAAAGTTGTCTTACAGCCAGCAGTGACAGATGGTCAGCACATTTTAGTGACTGCGAAAGATGATGGTGGTGAGTCTGCACCTCAAGAATTAATCGCGCCAACTGTTAGCATTCACGCAGCAGATAATCTAGTCAATGCTAACATCAACTTTGAATATCCAGTTGAAGAAGTCCGTACCAATAAACTATTCAATGTTTTTGATCTGATTAATATTGGTTCAAAAGTACATACAGGTTACTTCTCTATCGGGGATCAAGAAGTTGGTGAGGCAACGATCAGTGTACATACAGGTTCATTGATCAACCTGTTTGATAAAGCAGAAATGCGACTATTTGTGAAAAATGCCGATGGTAGCTGGAAGCTGATCGCGTCGAATAAAGACTATGGTTTATTAGATTTTATCGGCATCTTTGGCGAAGAAACGGCTGTACGCGCGAAAAACTTACAATCAGGTGAATATAAGTTTGAGTTTGTCGGTGGTTCGGCTATTGGTCTTGCAACATCGGTCAGTGCAAATCTATCGTTAAAAGTGTTTGATACTTCAGTAGAACCTGAAGTGAGCCATGTAGAAGAAGCCAAAGGAAATGTCATCTCAGATCATGATGCACTTTATGGTCAGGACGCTGTTCCAGCAGGTGCAATCGTCAACAGTATCAATGGCCAATTGATCAATGGTACGACCACAGTCAAAGGGAACTATGGCACATTAACCATTCATCAAGATGGCTCGTATAGCTATAAACCGAAAGCTGATGTCACAGCGATTGGTAAGGCAGAAGTGTTTAGCTATTCCGTGGTTGATCCGGTTTCGGGCAAAGCAAGTAGTGCTGACCTGATAATTCACATTGATACGCAAAGCGATTTGGCGTTGAACTGGAATGCAGCGGAGCCAAAAGATCATGCAAGTACAGTTGTTGCTACCAACAATATTGACATGATCGGTTTGGATGCATCGAATACGGTATCTACAGGTAATTCAAGTTCAATTAGCTACAGTTGGTCGATTGGATTTGGTGGCACGAAAGCAGGTTCGACCAAAATCACCGTTGCAGATGGGACTGTAGAAGACATCAAAGTTGATTTTGGTTCTTCACAACTGGTTTCATTACTGGGTAATACCACGATTAACGTCTACGACGAAAAAGGTAAATTGGTTGCGACTTCGGGTGCTTCGACTGTAGTTGATGTTATTGGTCTATTGCCAAATGGTAATTCTGTCACGGTCAATGGGTTGAAAGCAGGAACCTATACGATTCAAGCCGTAACCAATAAAGGCATAAGCTTGGGCGGCAGTGTATCGGCGGTCATTTCGCGGAGCATTATTGACCTTGATAGCTTTACCGTAAAATCTGCTGCGAACGCTGCAACCAAAGGCAATTTATTAACTGATAATGATGGATTTGGTGTTGATACTGTCGCTTCAAAATATACAGATTTGTATGTGTCTAAAGATGGTGGCTTAACCTTTACCCAAGTGAGTTCCACGGGTACAACCATTACGGCGAAATATGGCGAAATGGTGGTGAAATCAGATGGTAGTTACACCTATACCCTTAAAGATACGAATCTTACCTCAGGTGCAGCAGAACAGTTTACGTATAAACTTGTTGCGCCAAATGGTGATATTTCAGCGGCAACCTTGACCATTAAAGCAGGTGTGAACTTCACAGGAAGTGTCGGTAACGATGAAATCACCAGTACTGCGGGCAATGATCAATTCACCACCAAAGAGGGCATTGATACAGTTATTTATAAAGTATTGGATCAAGCCGATGCTACGGGCGGTAATGGGGATGATACTTGGAATGACTTTAATGCGTCTGAAGGCGATAAAGTGAATATCAAAGCCTTGTTACAAGGTCAAAATGTCAATCAGTCGAATATTGATCAGTTTGTTTCGGTGAAAGCGGATGGCAAGGGCAACACTGTGATCAGCATTGATCGTGATGGAACAGGGTCTAAATTTGGCGATAAAGTTGAATTACTCACTTTGAAAAATACCGATGTGACTTTACAAGATCTAATCGATCACAACCAATTACTGTACTAATCTGTCAAAATTAAGTATTAATCAAAGAGGACCTTCGGGTTCTCTTTTTTTTATGCGGTTCAAAGGATATCAAATGAAGCAGAGTGATGAGTTGGCAACGCAAATTTTGTCGGTCATTCAATTGATACCGCAAGCAAAGATTGCCACTTATGGACAAATTGCCAAATTAGCGGGTTTACCTAAGCATGCACGACTGGTTGGCTATGTACTAAAGCATCTAGATACAACATCAACGATCCCATGGCATCGGGTGGTGAATGCTCAGGGAAAAATCAGCACGCAGCGTTGCAATGAAAAAGGTGAAAATATCCAGCAATTGAAATTGGCAGCTGAAAATGTCTTTGTGGTGAATGGACGCATCTCATTGAAACAATATCAATGGTTACCCTAAAAAATCCTTGCCTTCAACAAGCGTTTTTTATATTGATGACGCAGTCAATAAAAAAGCCCTCTAGGATCAGAAGGCTTTTTTAAGCTATAAATCTAATGGCTTATTTGCGCACAACCAAAACTGGAATGTCAGAAGCACCCAGTACGCTTTGAGCTACGCTACCCAAGAAGAATTTTTTGATCCCTGTACGGCCATGTGAGCCAATGATAATCAAATCTGCATGTGCCTCTTCTGCAGCTTTAACCAGTTCAGTATGCACCACTTGACCTTCAAGTAAGCGAGTTTCAACAGTGACACCTTCAGTTGAAAATTTCGCTTTTGCTTCTTCAAGTGTATTTAAAATCGATGCACGAGCACGTTCAATTAAATCATTGGTTTGTGCTGCTGAAATATACTCTGCAGCAATATATGGATCGAGCGTCAGTACTTGAACCACAGTAATTTTACTGCCAAAAGTTTTTGCAAACTCGACAGCTTTAGCCACCGCAGCATAAGAAGTTTCTGAACCGTCCACTGGAACTAAAATATTATTTAAAGCCATTATATTTCTCCTTATCTGATCAATTGAATTTGGATGGAAAAACCTGAAAAAAAGCGCTATTTACATTGATCATAGTTTCATCATACGCTTTTTTATTTAGGAATAAAACCAAGTAAATTCATAAGGATATTGCGAAATTAGTAATAAAAATATTGCAAAAATATGGACTTGTTTTCACCATGCTTAGCGATAGCAAAAATGCTCAATAATGTAAGCAGCTATGTCTAGATTGTAAGACAATTTGGTGCTGAAAAAATTGAGCCTAGATAATTCATCCATCAGTTGACTTGGTTTCAATCACACTGTTTTTCTTGCTCTGTCAGGGTAATATGCAACGTTTGTTGCTCAAGCAAGCTTAATTTATGCAACGAATCTTCAGGGAAGATCTGTTTTTGTAGGCGTTGAATCTGTCGCGCTGATAAATGCTGATTGGCACAATACATCGCAGCTTCATTGGCGCGCGCAACACTGACTAATTTCTCCTGATCATTGAAGTCGAGACGAATGATGGGTTGCTGTGCTCGGCTAAGTTGAGCCATGCTGCGCTTTTGTTGCATGCTCAATAAGGGCTGTTTATTAATCCAAGTCGCCACATCACGTCGCACACCATAGTAGTCAACAAAAATAGGCGAAACGATTTGGCAGCCCGTCAAGGTCATGACGGCAAGGCTGAGGGTCAGACAGGTTTTTTTTATCGGATTAAATTGCATGATAAAACTCTAATTTTTAATCAAAAAATATAGTAATTAGGGCTAAAAATAGCATGATTTGCTTAAATAGTAACATCTTGAACTTTGCTTGTTTAAACTCTGAACAATTGCAAACAAAAATGCTTGACGATAATGTGTGAAATCTAGATAATGCCACCACAGTTTACGGCTATGTAGCTCAGTTGGTTAGAGCACCGCACTCATAATGCGGGGGTCACAAGTTCAAGTCTCGTCATAGCCACCATTTTTATAGACCAAGCTCTCAGCTTGGTCTCTTTTTTTGTGCCTAGAAAAAGTCAAATAGATTGAAATAATTACAGCACTAATAAAATGATCTATTTACGATGTTTATGTAGAAAAAAAGAGAACTCAAATCTTTGATGTTATGCATTGATGTCCTAACTTTTGAAATACACATCTCAATTACTTTTTATATTTACTGCTGTGTTTTTTGCGCCTATAAAAAAAAGCCCAGTGATAGAACTGGGCTTTTTGATTTGAATCGAGTAATTAGATACCCGGTTTCCAACCATTCACGATCGGGTAGCGACGTTCACGGCTAAATGCACGTGAGCTGATACGTGGACCGATTGCGCCTTGGCGACGTTTGTATTCGTTTAGATCAACCAAACGGATGACTTTTTTCACAATTTCAGCATCAAAACCTTTGGCAATGATGTCATCTTGGCTCATGTCTTCTTCGATATACGCATACAAGATGGCATCCAATACTTCGTATTCAGGTAGAGAGTCTTGGTCTTTCTGATCTGGACGAAGTTCCGCAGAAGGTGGACGAGTAATTACACGTTCAGGGATCACTGGTGTTTCTGAAATGCTGTTACGGTATTTTGCTAGTTCAAATACAATCGTTTTATAAACGTCTTTAAGAACTGCAAAGCCACCGACCATGTCACCGTACAATGTACAGTAACCAACAGATAATTCAGACTTGTTCCCTGTAGAAAGGACTAAATTGCCAAACTTGTTCGATAAGGCCATTAGCAACGTACCACGAGAACGCGCTTGTAGGTTTTCTTCAGTCGCATCAGTCGGTGCAGCTCCAAAGAAAGGGAATAAGGTTTGCATAAAGCCATTCACAATTGGATTGATTTCGGCAATACCAAAAGTCACGCCCATATTCTTGGCTTGTTCAGCAGCATCTTCAACACTGATTTGTGCAGTATAAGTATATGGCATCATGACCGCTTGAACTTTATCTGCACCAATCGCATCGGCAGCAATCGCTAAAGTTAATGCTGAGTCAATACCACCAGATAGACCTAAAATCACGCCAGGGAAGCCTGAACGTTGTACGTAGTCACGGGTTGCGATTACAAGGCTTTGGTAGATTTCAGCCATGGTATTTAATACAGGCGTGATTGCACCTGTTTTAAAGGCTTTTTGTTCAGCATCGTATTCTGCGATATATAGATCTTCAACAAAACTCGGTGCTTGCAATGCAACTTCACCTGAATTGTTCATCACAAAGCTTGTGCCATCAAAGACAAGGTCATCTTGACCGCCCACTTGGTTACAGTAAACCAAATTGATGTTCAATTGTTTGGTCAATGCAGCCATGGTTTCAATGCGATGCTGTGGTTTACCAACTTCATAAGGTGAAGCATTTAAAACCAAAGCGGTTTCAACATTTAACTGAGCAAGCTGTTGAACAGTTGGTAATGCCCAAACATCTTCGCAAATCAACACACCAAACTTATGACCTAAATATTCAAAGACAAGGTGTTGATGACCTTCACTGAAATAACGTTTTTCATCAAAAACGCTATAGTTTGGAAGATTTTGTTTATTGTAAATCCCGAGAACTTGACCATTTTTCATGACAGCAGCAGAGTTATAGCGCTGACCATCTTCAGTTTGATTTACAAAACCAAAGACTAAAACGATGTCCTTAATGCTCGCTAATTGTTCAAAAGCTTGCTGTGTACGTTTATTTAAACTTGGACGTAATAATAAATCTTCAGCAGGATAACCAACTGTAGAAAGTTCCGGAAAAACAATAATATCTGCGTTCTGTTCTTTTGCAACATTGGCTTGTTGAAGCATTTTTGCTGCGTTTGATTCTAGGTTACCAATATGCGGAGAGAACTGAGCAAGTGCAATTTTAAAACTATTCATTCCAACTAAATCCTATTCCTATAGGTGAATACACTTAACACACTGATTTGTATTATTGTGATTATTCAGCGAGTGTATTTAGATACGAAAAATACTGCCGAAAGGCGAAAACAAAACACCATCATCGTATGATAATTCACTTGTTTTGATGCAAAGCAAAAAAATAAGGTGAACCTATTTTATCTGAATTTAAGCGAGATACTAGAGGTATTCATAGCTTTTAAAAGCCTAGCTGAGCTTATGTGCCATAAAGTAAATATTAATGCTGTTTTTTTGTACTCAAAATAGCGTCAATGGTCGAGCAATAGTGTGAAATAGAATGATCAGGCGATATTCAATTTTATCTAAAAATATTCGCTACAGAGCATGGAAGCTTTATAGCTCAATTTGATGAACAAGTTCTGGATATAAAATAATATTTTTAATTCGCTTTAAATAGATGTCACGTGCAATGTCACCTTGTTGCTCAATGTTGTAGTCAAAAAATGCCTTGTGTGCTTTGAGGGTATAGCGGTATGGATTATATTTTTTAAAACTAAAGAAATACGCCATCTGTAAAACAGCACCTCGACCCAAAACATTGATCTGCTGCTGGTATTGATAAACATGGGTCATTTCACTTATAAGTTATAAAAAATGGACATAGAGATATTAAGGGGTTATGGAAATTATTTTCTAAATATAGTCCATTGCTTTCCTTCAAAAAATGGACAGCTAATTTTTAGTCGTGTTGCATTTTGTTACAAATCAAGGCTCACAAATATAGAGAGTCATAAAGGAAATATCTTTCAGACAGTATTAAGAACGTCACTGTATGACGCTTTGTGTTTTTCCTAGCTAGTAACGCTATAAATGAGAAGAGTATTCTAAATCTCACTAAGATAGTGCAATCAATATTTCGTAGATGATCTACTGCATAAAAATAATTCTTGACATTAAGTCAAAAGCACTCCAATATTTAAGTTATGTGGAATGCATAGCTGTTCTACTGTGTAATTTTAGTGATGACAGGTGGCCGCCTGTCATCGTATTCAAAACTATTAACGCGACTAAACATTAGGAGTTAAGAACACATGAAAGTATATCAGATCAACTATGACCTGCGTAAACAACGTAACTATGACGAGCTTTATAAAAAAATTATGTCTCTAGGTAATTGGTGCCATCCTTTGGAGTCATGTTGGTTAATTGCCTCTGAAAAAACAGCATCACAAATTGCAGAAGATTTATTCAAAGTCATGGATGGTGATGACGGATTATTAGTGACTCGCTTACAAAATGAGGCTGCTTGGTACAACCTTGATTCAAAAGGAACTAAAGACGTCAGTAATTGGCTTCAAGAAAACTTAAGCAAAGCATCATAAATGGATTGAGCCAAGGACGGCTTAATCTCTTTTAGAGTAAATATTTATGTCAAATATAAAGAAAGTCGTAAAACTGAGCGATCTTGCCGAGATTCGCACAGGTTTTACATTTCGTGAAAAGGTTGAAGAAGTCGAGTCAGGCAATGCCTACGTATTGCAGATCAAAGATATTCGAAACATTGCAACGGATACATGTGGCTATACGCTTTTTGCTGATGCTTTACCGCAAATTGATTGGCAGGGTAAGGATAACGCAATCGTATCGCCTGAGTCCGTGTTGCTACCCTGTCGTGGAGAGTATCTTAAAGCACATTATTTTGTAGGCAATCAAGATCAATCAAAAGCATTACCCTTAATTGTGAGTAGTCAGTTTTTGATTCTAATGCCAAATCAAAATGTAGTGCCTGAATACTTATGCTGGTACTTAAACCAACCTAATGTGCAATACGAGTTACGCAAAGAAAGTCAGGGTTCTAAGATGCCGATGCTTAGTGTATCAACAGTCAGCCAATTTGAGGTTGAAGTCCCTAGCTTGGACATTCAGCAACGCATAATCGAATTAAACCGTCTTTGGGAGCAAGAGCAGATCTTGACCCAGCAATTACTTAAAAATCGTGAACAAATGATGATGGGCATGTTTAAACAACTGCTCCAAGGAAACAAATAATGGTTACTCAAATTAATCAAGATACCGTCAATAAAGCCCTTTGGTCGGCATGTGATGTATTCCGTGGCACGGTGAGTGCAGATACCTATAAAGACTATATTTTGACAATGCTGTTCTTAAAGTACATCTCTGATGTATGGCAAGACCACTACGATAATTATAAAAACGAGTATGGTGATGAACCTGAACTGATTGAAGAAATGATGAAAAACGAGCGTTTTGTACTGCCTCGTGAATCTAATTTCTATACCTTGCTTGAGCGTCGTTTTGAGCCCAGCAATGGTGAACGTATTGATATGGCTTTACATGCACTTGAAGAAGCCAATGGTACAAAGCTGAAAGATGTAGGCAAAAGTGTCTTCCAAGATATCTCGTTTAATACCGATAAATTGGGCGAAGAAAAGCAAAAAAATACGATTCTAAAAGACCTCTTAGAAGTGTTTGCTGTGCCTGAGTTGAATCTTAAACCAAGCCGTGTGGGTTCACTTGATGTGATTGGTAACGGTTATGAATTTTTGATTAAAAACTTTGCTGCAAGTGGTGGTCAAAAGGCAGGTGAATTTTATACGCCACCTGAAGTATCGGACTTAATTGCGGAGTTACTTGATCCACAAAAAGGCGACAGTATTTGTGACCCTGCATGTGGTTCTGGCTCACTGTTAATGAAGTGTGGTCGTAAAGTTGTATCAAATCACAACAGCAAAGAATATGCGCTTTATGGGCAAGAAGCGATTGGTTCAACGTGGTCATTAGCCAAGATGAACATGTTCTTGCACGGTGAAGACAACCACAAAATTGAATGGGGTGATACGATTCGTAATCCAAAATTATTGGATAAGAATGGCGATTTGATGCTATTTGATATTGTGACTGCAAACCCGCCATTCTCATTAGACAAGTGGGGCTATGAGGATGCGGCAAATGATAAGTTTGGTCGTTTCCGTCGTGGTTTACCGCCAAAGACTAAAGGGGATTATGCCTTTATCTCGCACATGGTCGAGACGCTAAAACCTGTTACGGGTCGTATGGGTGTTGTGGTTCCGCATGGTGTGTTATTCCGTGGTTCTTCTGAAGGCAAGATTCGTGAGAAGTTGATTAACGAAAACTTATTAGATGCGGTGATTGGGTTACCTGAAAAGCTGTTTTACGGTACAGGTATTCCTGCTGCGATTTTAATTTTCAAAAAGCAAAAAACGGATGATTCTGTTTTGTTTATTGATGCGAGCCGTGAGTTTAAGTCAGGTAAAAACCAAAACAACTTAACAGAAGAGAATATTGCCAAGATTGTTGAAACCTATCGCGCTCGCGAAAGTGTAGATAAATATGCGTATTTGGCGACTTTGCAGGAAGTGAAAGACAACGATTACAACCTGAATATTCCTCGTTACGTGGATACCTTTGAGGAAGAAGCTGAGATTGATTTGGTTGCTGTACGTGCAGAGCGTGAGCAGTTAAAAACTCAACTTGCTGAACTTGAAGTGCAGATGGCGAAGTATTTAGAGGAGTTGGGTTATGGGAACTGATTATTTTAAAGAGTTACCAAATAATTGGGAAATTAAAAAGTTTGGAGATGTGGCGAAAATAACTTGCGGTGTTGCAGCTACACCTGAATACGTTGATGCATCGATAGGAATCCCTTTTTTTTCTGCCAGAAATGTCCAAAATGGGCGCCTAGATTTGAATTACTTTCAGTATATTTCTGTTGAATTGCATAAAAAGCTTACTAAAAATACGAAGCCTGAAAGAGGTGATATTCTTTTAACTCGTGTGGGGGCGGGAATTGGCGAAGCTGCTGTAGTTAATATTGATTTTGAATTTAGCGTTTATGTAAGCTTAACATTAATCAAATGTAGCAAAAAGATTGAGAGTGAATTTATTAAATTACTCTTAAACACTAATTATTATCGATATCTTGCTACAAGAGATCAATTTGCAGGTGGAGGAGTACAAAATCTGAATGTTCAGATGGTTAAGGACTATCCTATACCAGTACCTCCTCTTTTAGAGCAAAAGAAAATTGCCCAGATCCTTTCTACTTGGGATCAAGCGATTTCAGCTACTGAACAACTGATTAAAAATAGCCAAGAGCAGAAAAAAGCATTAATGCAACAATTGCTGACAGGTAAGAAGCGTTTGCTTGATGAGAATGGGGTTAATTTTAGCGAAGAGTGGAATGAGTATTCACTTGGAAATCTTGGAAATACTTTTACAGGGCTGACGGGTAAAACTAAAGATGATTTTGGAAGTGGTGTTCCATACATCACTTACATGAATATCTTCAAAAATAGCCGAATTGATATTAATCAAGTCGATTACGTGGTTGTTAAAGAAGATGAAAATCAGAACTCTGTACGGTATGGAGATATATTTTTTACAACATCTTCCGAAACTGCTGATGAAGTTGGTATGTCATCAGTTCTATTGGAAGAAGTGGAAAGACTATATCTTAATTCCTTTTGTTTTGGTTTTAGATTGAATAATTTTAAAGTTTTACTTCCTCAGTTTGCAGCTTATATTTTGCGTAGTAGCAATATAAGAAAGCAGATATCGATTCTTGGACAAGGAGCAACACGTTATAACTTGTCGAAAAATCAATTAATGAAGTTAATATTAAGATTACCAACGATTGCTGAGCAGAAAAAGATTGCGGAAGTTCTTTTTACAGCAGATCAAGAAATTGAGATATTGCAGAAAAAACTTGAGTGCCTAAAGCAAAAGAAAAAAGCACTCATGCAACAACTTTTAACAGGTAAAAAACGTGTCAAGGTGGCTGCTTAATGATGCAAATGATGCCTAGCTATTATCGCATTATGGCGGGTGCGAAGTCTGTATTTGCTCAAGAGTTTCTAGAAGGCGGCTTTATTGCTGCCAATTGGAACATTGATCAAGACTTAACACATGATTTGCCTGATGATTGGCGTGAGTTTAATCATCGTTTTATACCTGTTTATCTCAATGCTTTGCCTGACAAAACTAAGATTTCGGCAGGCTTAGCATGTGGCATGTTACATACCCTTTCAAAAGGAATTAAACAAGGTGACATCATTCTTACCCCTCGTGGGGATGGTCATTACTTAGTAGGTAAAGTCATTTCAGACTATTACTACGTACCTTCTGGTGAGTTAAGCCATCGTAGAAAAGTTGAATGGTTTGAACAGACTCTACCTAGAGAATTGATGTCTCAAGAGCTAAAAAACTCATCGGGATCAGTGGGTACAGTTTGTAATCTAACCAAGTATGCAGAAGAGCTTAAATCGCTTATTCAAGGCAAAGAAACAGTTGAGCATCTAGAACCTGATGAAGTACTCGAAGACCCAGCAGCTTTTGCTTTAGAAAAGCATTTAGAGCATTTCTTGGTAGAGAACTGGTCTAAAACTGAGTTGGGAGCAACATACGACATCTATACCGAAGAAGATCAATTGGTCGGTCAACAGTATCCATCGGATACAGGTCCTATCGATATCTTGGCAATCAGCAAGGATAAGAAAACGTTGCTTGTTGTTGAGCTAAAACGTGGTCGTGCAAGTGATCGTGTTGTGGGGCAAATTCAACGCTATATGGGTTATGTCAAAGATGAATTGGCTGAGGCAGATCAGCAAGTGAAAGGTGTCATCATTGCACTAGAAGATGACTTAAGAATTCGTCGTGCTTTGAGTGTGGCTCAGAATATTGAGTTTTATCGTTATCAGTTGAGTTTTAAGCTGAATAAAGTTTTTGAATAACTTTCAAACTTGAAAAGAATAGAAAATCTGATTTATTAAATTTAGAGAGGGGTTATGTCTGCATATAAATGGGAAAAACGTCGAAAGAAAGATACCAAACGCATTAATGATGTACGTAATGAGTGGGAGCGAGATCATGCTCGGTTAATTCATTCAGCAGCCTTTAGACGTTTACAATCAAAAACTCAAGTTCTTGGATTGGGGGAGAGTGATTTTTATCGTACGCGATTAACTCATTCTATGGAAGTTGCCCAAATAGGATCGGGAATTTTACGTTGTTTAAAACATAAATATGAACACCAAAATTCAGAAATTTATCAAGCTTTACCTGATGTAGCGCTAATGAGTGCAATTTGCTTAGCGCATGATATTGGTCATCCTCCTTTTGGTCATGGTGGTGAAGTAGCACTAAATATTTGTATGCGTGAACATGGTGGTTTTGAAGGGAATGGACAAACGCTCAGAATTCTATCGTGTTTAGATAAATATACAGATGGTTATGGTATGAATCCAACCCGCCGATTACTGTTGGGCGTGCTTAAATATCCTGCATCCTATACCACAACGGTGCAAGACAAAGCATATGGAGAAATTAAAGCTCCACGTTGGTTATCAGAGGCTGAGAAGCAAAAACCACCTAAATGTTATTTGAGTAGTGAAAATGATGTGGTTAATTGGATACTTAAGCCACTTAATCCTGATGAAAAAGCTGAGTTTGTTAAATTGAAAATGCATAAATCAGGTCATCTAAAGCCTATGTATAAAGCTTTAGATACATCGATTATGGAACTCGCTGATGATATTTCATATAGCTTGCATGATTTAGAAGATGCTATTTCATTAGGAATGATAACTCGTTCAGATTGGGAAAATCATAATCAGGCTAATGAAGAGGGTAGTGCTGATTCTAAAGAGAATAGATTCAAAGCTTGTGGATTAGATAGTAATAAGATTGCTGCGAAGTTATTTTCAAATGAAAGCTATCAGCGCAAAAATCAAATCGGAGATTTGGTAAATCAATTCATAACCAATGCTGAAGTGAAACCAACGGGCATTTTATCTGCTTCATGTGATTTGATTAAGTGGAATGCTGTTCTTGATAAACAGCATGAGCAATTACTAGAACATATTTTTGATTTGGTCAAAGATAAAGTAATCAAAAGTACTAATGTTCAACAGCTTGAGTTCAAAGGGCAAAAACTTGTTATTGAACTATTTGAAGCATTGGCTTCAGATCCAACAAGGCTATTGCCTACTACTACGATAGTTAAGTATCAAAAAGCTGAAACGGAAATACATAAGCAACGGGTAATTTGTGATTACATTTCGGGTATGACTGACGAGTATGCAACTAGATTGTATGAAAAAATTTATTACCCTCATCGGGGTTCTATTTTTGATCGACTTTAATCCGATTAATTAACATTTAAGGTAATGAGAAAATATTAAATGACCAATTTTTTACCGAAGTTTCAAGAAGAATATAGTGCAAAACTTCCGGCTTTAGCTTTGTTGACTAACTTGGGATGGTCATTTTTAGCTCCATCACAGGCACTCGCTGCCCGTGATGGAAAGCAAGATCAAGTAGTATTACGTCAAATCTTACGTAAAGAGCTTTCTAAACGCACTTTTCCATTTGCGGGTCAAGAATATCCACTCTCAGCAAAGTCGGTAGATAACTTAATGGCTGAAATCTGTAACCCTGCTTTGAATGAAGGGCTACTGACTGCCAACGAAAAAATGTATGACCATTTATTCTACGGCATTCCTGTAACTGAATTTGTAAATGGAAAAAAGGTTAGCCCGACGATTCCACTGATTGATTGGCATAACATCCATAACAACGACTTTTCATATACTGAAGAATTTGCTGTTACACGCTCAGGTGGTGTAGATATACGTAGACCCGATATCATTTGCTTTGTAAATGGTATCCCTTTAGTAGTGATTGAAGCAAAACGCCCCGATAGTCAGGCAAAGAAAGGTCCAACGATTAATGAAGGTATTTCTCAGACGCTTCGTAATCAGCGACCTGATGAAATTCCACATTTGTTTGCATATAGCCAACTGCTACTCTCTATAAATGGACATGAAGGGCGTTACGGCACATGCAATACCCCTGCAAAATTCTGGGCAGCATGGCGAGAAGAAGATATTTCTGATGCAGACATGTTTGCGCTTAAAAATAAGAAATTAAGTGCTTCACAAAAACAGAGCCTATTTTCTTATCGTCCAGTTGATGACTTAAATTGGTATGAAAACCTAATTGCAGGTGGAGACTTAGCTGTTACAGGTCAAGATCAACTGCTGATCAGCCTATTAAAGCCTGAACGCCTACTTGAAATGGTTCGCCTATATACGCTTTTCGATAAGAAAGCAGGAAAAATTGTTGCTCGATATCAGCAAATTTTTGGTATTAAGCGACTCATTGAACGTATTAGTACGAAGAACACCAAAGGTGGTCGTGAAGGTGGTGTCATTTGGCATACAACAGGCTCAGGTAAATCTTTTACCATGGTCTTTCTCAGTAAAGCCTTGATCTTACATGAAAATTTAAAAAAATGCCGTATTTTGGTTGTCACTGACCGTGTCGATTTAGAAGATCAACTTAGTAAAACCTTTGTATCAGGTGGTGAACTGGCAGGAAAAAAAGACAAGCAAAATGCCATGGCGACTTCAGGCAAACGCTTGGCTGAACAAATTGGTAAGGGTACAGAACGAATCATGTTCTCTTTGATTCAGAAGTTTAATTCTGCAACCAAGCTCCCTGAATGTGTTAACACGAGTTCAGACTTCATTGTCCTGATTGATGAAGGGCATCGAAGCCAAGGTGGTGAAAACCATGTACGTATGAAACTCGCACTGCCAAATGCGGCATTCGTGGCATTTACAGGTACGCCATTACTTAAAGATGAAAAGACTATTAATAAGTTTGGTCCTATCGTTCATGCGTATACGATGCAGCGAGCGGTAGAAGATAAAACTGTAACGCCTTTGCTCTATGAAGAACGAATCCCTGATTTAGATGTCAATGAACGAGCGATTGATACGTGGTTTGAACGGATAACAGAAGGTTTAAACGATCAACAAAAAGCAGATTTAAAACGTAAATTTGCGAGAAAAGGTGAGATCTATACTGCGGACGATCGTATTCGCCTGATTGCGTTAGATATTGCCAATCACTTTGTGAAAAATATTGATGATGGTTTAAAAGGACAGCTTGCTTGTGATAGCAAGGCTTCAGCGATTAAGTATAAAAAGTACTTGGATGAAGCAGGCTTGTTTGAGTCTGCTGTGGTGATGAGTCCACCTGATAGTCGTGAAGGGAATACTGATGTTGATGAATCGACTACCCCTGAAGTGACCCAATGGTGGAAGGAGAATGTCGGCACTCAGGATGAGCAAGCCTATACCAAACAAGTGATTGAGCGTTTTGAAAAAGATGATTCGCTTAAATTGCTGATTGTGGTGGATAAGCTCTTAACAGGTTTTGATGAACCTAAAAATGCTGTTCTTTATATTGATAAAAATTTAAAACAGCACAATTTGATCCAAGCAATTGCGCGTGTAAACCGGCTTCATCCAATGAAAAAGTTTGGTTTATTGATCGACTATCGAGGTATTTTAAAAGAATTGGACGCTACGATTCTTGATTATCAAGATCTCGCTGCTCGTACCCAAGGTGGCTATGATATCAATGATCTTACAGGCTTGTATACGCAAATGAGCTCTGAATACAAACGTTTACCTCGTTTGTATAAAGCGCTATGGGCGATTTTTGATGGTGTAAAAAATAAAAATGATCCAGAGCAGTTGCGCCAAGTTTTAGTCCCACGCATTGAAGAACGTGAGGGTGAGTTAGTCGATATTCACTTAAAAGTTCGTGATGATTTTTATGAAGCACTTACAGAATTTGCCAGTTGTTTAAAAGTTGCATTGCAGTCAGCAACCTTTTTTGAAGATAAAAGCTTTTCTGATGCAGATCGTCAGCACTACAAAGAAACAGTCAAACTATTTACAAGCTTGCGTCAGATTGTGAAACGAGATGCTGGAGAGACTATTGACTATGATCAGTATGCTGAGCAAGTCAAAAAACTTCTTGATAAGCATGTTGTGGGTATTGAGGTAAAAGACCCTGATGGAGTCTATGAAGTCGGCAAGATGGGCAAAGTGGCGCAACCTGAAGATTGGAGTGAAGAGAAAACACGTAATGAAACGGATATCATCAAAACTCGTGTAACGAAGATGATTGAACAGCAATTGCGTGATGATCCCTATGCTCAGGAGGCTTTCTCTAAGCTGTTACGTCAAGTCATTGAAGAAGCAGAGAAAGAGTTTGATCACCCATTGAAGCAACACATGCTGTTTAGGGAGTTTGAAGAGCAAGTAGAAGCTCGTCGTTTAGATGAAATTCCTGATGTATTCAGTGGTAATAAGCATGCTCAAGCTTATTACGGGGTCTTTAAGAAGCTATTACCTGAAGCATTCTCGATAATAGATCAACAGAATCAAGATAAGTGGATTGAGCTTGCTTTCGAGGTTGATCGTTCTGTCATGAGCTCTGTAGCTGAAAACTCAATTAATCCACAAAATATTGAAGCGGATATCCGTAAAAAACTATTACCTCAGATGTTCCGTGAATGTAAATCCATTGGGAGTGGTATGGATCAAGCCAAAAAAATTGTGGAAATGATCGTACAAATTACTAGGGTCGGTTTGAATGGGCTCTAGGATGAATACGCTGCCAGAGAAAAAGTTAAGCATTGTATATGGTGATGAAGTTATCGATTTTGAGGTGCTTGAAAGTTCTAGTCGTTCTCAAAAAATACTGATTAAAGTCTATGTTGATTGTCGGGTAGTTGTATCAACACCGTTAAATACAGATGATAAAACAATCATTGAAGCGGTAAAGCAACGCAGTCGTTGGATCTATAAGCAATTACGAGAGTTCCGTGAACAAAGCAAATTTATCACGCCTCGCCAATATAAAAGTGGTGAAAGCCACTTTTATTTGGGTAAACAGTATCAATTAAAAGTGATTCATGATGATACCAAGCCAAAAGGTGTAAAACTTCTGAGGGGACGATTGGAGGTAAACACCTTAGATACGGATATTGAAAGTATTAAATCTCATTTAAATGAATGGTACAGATCTCGAGCAAAAGTCATATTTGAAGTACGATTGAGGCAGATTCTTGAAAAAGCCTTATGGGTTGAAGCTAAGCCTGATATTCGACTCATGACAATGCGCACACAGTGGGGGAACTGTTCACCATCAGGTCTTCTTACACTGAACCCGCATCTAGTTAAAGCGCCCGCAATTTGCATTGATTATGTGATTCTTCATGAGTTATGTCATTTAGTTGAGCATAACCATAGTGATCGTTTCTACCAACTTTTGACTCAAATAATGCCTGATTGGGAGGTGGTGAAAGAAAGATTAGATAACATGGCAGCTAGGCTATTTAGTTAATTTATATAATGAAACGATCAAATAGTTAGGAAATACGCATCTACTAATGAGACATAGACAGTAATTTGCTAGTTTTAGTTTTGTCATATGGGGGGTATTTACAGGCTCGTTTGTTAAATCCTTCGCCCTGTTACTAAACTTCTTCATTGATACTAAAACGGCTCATGAGGCTTTTAATAACATTTTGTTGTATTGTTAAGTTGTTCAAGCTATGGATATGTTCTTGCTCAATAATATCTAGTTGGCTCGCTATTTTGGGATACTCGTCTTTTAGCCCATTTATAAAATCTACCTCAAAGTTTTTTTTCACGATACTTTCTTGTACAGAATCCATTTTTTCACTTAAAGCTTTCGCTATATTTTCTTGTTTTTTTGCACTTCGATAATCATTCAGTCTTTCTGCTTCTGAATAAAGGAATGTATTCTTTTTTCGAGGGTTTATAAATTTTTTTAAATATCCACAATCAACCAGCACATTGATACCTTGATAGATACGTTGCTTATTTTGTGTTGTGCGAAGGTGTTCATCTAAAACGTTTAAAATGAAATCTTTTGCTTCCCATTTCTCAATAGTATGTTTTTCAAAAGTATTAAAAAAATTTGAATAGAATGGTAAAAGGCGATTTGACATTAGACAATCCTAAATTTAAGCAATGAGGATTATAAGCCGTGGACTTATAAACATCAAAATTTGATAGTTCTATTTTTTGAACTATCGATTATTTATGAATGATTTAGCGGTATCAATTGGTCAATTAATACGCTTTACTCGAGAGTCAAAAAAAATAAGTCAAGAAAATTTGGCTTTACAATGCGGTATAGATCGAAGCTATTTAGGAAGAATTGAAAGGGGGGAAGTAAATATAACGATCAAAAAACTGTATGAAATTGCTTTAGCCCTAGATACGGATCCTAAAAATTTTTTACCTTGAAATACTATTCAGTAAATATGTATTCTTCTCTTAATTGTTGAAATTTTAAATTTAATATTATGAAGAATTTTTTTAAAGAAAATATCTATAAAGTGTGGTTATTTTTATATAAATTTTTAAAAATACAAGATTTTGAGTATAGAGGATTAACGAAAGGTGAAGTCAATATTGCGAAAACAGTTTTTCGTGATCTTATTAATTATGATGATGTAAAAATTTTTAATATTCCTTATTTACCTTGGCAACCTAAAAACATATTAATGGCTCCAAACGGTAGATTATTTGTAAATAAAGAGATTTTCTGCAAAGATTATTCTCAATGTTCAATTGCAATGCAAGGTGTATTTATCCATGAGCTAGCGCATGTACTTCAATATCAAAAGCATACGAATGTAGTAGTTAAAGGCTTTATTTTACAGAGTTCTTATTATCTTAGTTTTAAGATGTATGATCCATATAAATACAAATTGATCAATGGAAAACGGTTTGAGCAATATAATATTGAGCAACAGGGTGATATTGCACGCGACATTTTTTTTGAAAAAATCCCTAATATTATCATTCGAAGCTAATTAATCATGATCGGCTTGACGGATTGGTATGATATTGCTTCCATTTAAGGCGTTGAGTTGTTTTTTCAGTTGATAATTTTCATAAAGTAATGAAATCTCTCTTCCCAATGCTTTTTCTAAGTCTTCACGGACAGTTTTTAATTCTTCTTGTATTTTTAAAAGCTTACGTTGATCAAGAGGCGTTATATTTTGTTCTTTTGCCGCACTGTCAATGGCTACAATTAGATCTGCAAATATTAATCTTGATTTCTTGATTGCTCCTTTACTACGACCAGCTTCTAAAGCTACAGAATCATTAGAAATTTTCGTTCCAATATCTATACGAATAGGCTTATTTACTTTCAGTCGTTCAAGTGCTTCAAAATATTCAATAAGAGCTTCTGACATTCTATTCTGCACCCTTAAGTTCAATAATTTTATGCTTTGTTTCTTTAAGTATTTGTAAATGTGATACTTCAGTTCGATATTCTAGCGAGGTTATATCTAAAAAGTTAATCATTTTCTCTTGTGCTGTAATAACTCTTTCTAGCTTAGGTAGGCTGACAATTAAGTGTCGACAATTATCTTTTAAACAGTTAATTTGAAACCAATTGGTCGCTGTAAAATTACAAGCTCCAACTTTGGTACAGCCACCCATGATTGTTTCTTTATAGGAAATTTCGCCTTTTTTGAAACGTTGTAGTGTTTGCTTGCGATCAAATATTATCATTCCTTCTTCATTTTTAAGCGTATTTTCCATCCAATGTATATGACCACCATATAAAGGGGTATTAGACATTAAAACGTTAAAAATATATCCTAATGAGTTAGATTCTAATTGGGTCTGTTGCCATTCATTTGCAAAATGGCTTTTATCGTCATTTATTAGATTTTCTGCAAATGTAGAACCTTTAGCATAATAACTGGTCATTTCATTGGTGATATGTTGTAACTGCCTTCGTAGAGAGGGTAAAGATACAAGACCTGATCTTTGAGCATAAAGTGCTAATGAACGACGTAATTGATGAGTAGTAAAAGGCCAATATTGTCCAATAAGAAAAATCTCTTCTGATCTCCATGCTCTGTGAGGATCAATTTGTTCAAGTTCTTCAACATCAGCCAATTTTATTTGGGGTATCAGTTTATCAACTACTTGTTTACTGTATAGAGTTCCAATGCGATATTGTTTAATTGTTGACTCAATCGGTTTACTTGAAAATCCAAAGTAACTCGCTGAAATAAACAGGGGATACTGAAAAATATCTGTGCTTTTTTGAATTCCTTGTTCATCAAGAATTTGGTAAATATGATCAGCAATTTTTTGAGCAATTCTGACGGCTTTTAAACCCTCAATACTTGTTATCCATTGGGTGGTCTTGGCATTTCCCTGGTTTAACTTAGTTGTTCTACCAATTATCAAATAATGTTTTTGTGAGTTCGAGATCACCTCTTTAATACATTGATAAGGGATAGTTTGTGCCTCTTCGTCTCGCATACCAGAAAAAGCTTGAATTACAAGTTTACAAATACACTGCGTTGCTGTAACTAAGCTAGAGATTTGCTTTATTGTGAATTGTCCAGTATGTTCATTAACGAAGTTTTTTAATGGTTCAGATACATTATCCAAAATTGAATGAAAATAAGCTCTTTTAGCTGAACAACTTAGTTTATATTCATAACATTCCAAAATTAATTGCATTAATTCATTTGATACTTTTTCCCACTCTTCTAAATAACATGTCCAATTTTTTAAAATTTCAGAATAGATTCTGGTAGGAATAGGGGCATGTTGATTTAAAGATGCTCTGTACTGTTTGTTCTGTTTTTGCAGTTGTCTTATTATTTCTGGTTCAATTATCTTGATTGCAAGATTTTGATAACTACTAGCAATTAGTAATAATAAAAGCGATGAAAGTGTTTCTATAAACCATCCTGAGTTCTGAGATCGAACGAATTCTAAAAATAATTTATTATTGCCGATGACTTCTTTTAACGTGGTGTGTTTACATTCTGCAAATTTTGCAATATCACGAGTAATAGTTAGATAATTTCTTAATGTCCCAAAACTTAACGGGCTTTTATCTCTTAGCCAAATTAATATAAAGAAAATATGTTTAATTTCTTTGATTAATTCCTGTCTCTTAGGGGTTAATTCACCTTGATCCCAATAGGTGAATAATAACGGACTTGGCTTACCATCGGGGTGGTAAATGGTGAAGTCCCAAACAATGTCTCCATATAATGAAATTATAGCTCCTGTGGGTGATCTACTTACAACAAAATCATCCGATGGTAAACTATCATTCAATATATTGAATGAATCAGGTGGAATATGATGTGAAGGAAATGTTAATTTTGCATCTAGATTTAAAATAGTCATATTATCCAATCTAACTCCATAAACATTTCAAGTTTTCTTGCCCAATAAATGTCAAGTTCCCCTTCTTCAACTTCAGACATAATTTTGTTTACAAGCGGTTCATTGTTCTTTTTAACATGGGCTATAATTAAATTAATTCTTTCAAAAATTGGTTTTGTTATTAAATCTTGTTCTTCCAAGTTTCCTATTAAATGTGCTGTTTTTTCAATACAATACCTACAACTTAATAATTTTCGAATATCAGTTTCATCTACGTGTATTCTATAATTCTCACAAAATAAGCAACCTTCGGGATTAATACAATTAGGTGTGTTTATTGAGTCGTTTTCCTGTGGAATTACAGGGTTTCCAAAGGAGGAGCATTTACCAATAGCACTCTGTAATAATTGCTTTTGATCGTGATTAGGCGAAAGAATAACTTTAGATATGTTATGTAGAAAGTTTGATATCTCTTCCCAATGTGCACTTTCAGAACCTGCAATATAAGAAGATAAAACTGTTTTTTCTGTATTTTGTAAAATTAGTGCTGTTGTTGAAATGTCAGTATTTCGCACAAGCCAATCACTTTTTGCTGCACGCCATTCTCTTGATTGAATTGTGGGTAACAGAGGATCAATTCGCTTAATTGCTGAGTAAATACCATGCAAAGTAAATGATTTAACTTGTTTCGGGGTGCCTAAACCTCGTTCACCAGCAGTAAAAAACAAATATTCAAACTTTTGATTATTTAAAAGATAATTCCTTAATCTAATGAAATTTTTGAATCTAGGCATAAATCCTACAGGTATTTCAAAACTGCACTCTTTACCTGCAGCTCTCCATTTTATTGTTCTGAATAATTGATGAGTGCTAGATATATGAAATTCATTATCCCATTGCAAATTGAGTATTTGTGACCAATTCATTCCTGTTTGTGCAGTAAATAAAATAATAAAAGCATTCAGCGCAATAGTTCCAATGTGTATTCTTTGGCTATGCCTAAAATTTTGATTAGCCGCAGTTAAATTATTTTCTGCATTTTTTAAAAGATGGTAAGTGTTTCTTTGATTTATAATGGGTTTTAGTCTTAATTTATCAATTTGTTCAATTGTGTTTAATATTCCTAATTGGTAGTTATAACCTAAACAAGTATTACGTTTGTCTAATGATTTAAGAGGATGAATAAACCATGACTCTGCAGGGAAAATCCAAAGCTTATTGTTTGGGAAATTTAAATATGTGGGCATGTTGAGTTCATGTGGATATTGTTTATGCTCAAGGATAAAAGAGACTATTCCATCAAAAATATTTTCACACAATGATAAGACTTTTGCCTGTGAATCTTCACTTGGAGGTTGTGTGCTTTTCTTGAGTTTTTGGTTTATTCGAATTATGTTCACACCAATGGCAAATTCATCATCTTCAAAAAAATCACATAAGAATGTAATAACTGAACTTTGTTGTCTTGAAGCACTATTTATTGTGATCTCGTCTCTTGAGACTTTTTCTTTTAAATATTGGGTGTACTGAATTAATGCTAGTTTAGCTATTTCTTTTTTATTTAATAGATCATAAAATTTATTCTGATCAGCCCAAAATACAAAGGCTACTGAACGTGAGATCATATCTCTAATAGTTTCAATACGTTTTCCACTATGGATAATATGTTCTGAAATAAAAGTTATAAGTCGGCGTACATCATCCTTGCGAGGTTCATACACAGAATCTATCTGTACAAGTCTTCCTTCATTTGAAATTCTTTTAACACCTAAATGTGATTTGGCTGTAGGTTGTCGAATTAAATAGCACAATGCACCTATATCAATGGTCTTACCCAGAGGAAATTTCACCACCACTTGTTCAGGGCGAAGAATTGTAATATTAGAATGAATTGGTAAATCATAGACTTGTATAATTCTTCGCTCTAAATTCATAATTTCTGATCCAAGTCAAGTGAGGTAACAATCTTAAATAGGTGATCATTATATGAGTCTGACACTTGTCTAATATGTTTTAAATTTTGTCGGTATTGTAGATATAAGTCTGTCGTTGCTGAGGATTCATGGCACATTCTAACTCTGACAAATTCACGAGCTTGGTGAAGACTTATTTGTCCTCTAGCAACATATTCTAGCTGTTCATCTGTTAGATTCATGCCAAAAGTAGCTCTTAAATCATGAAAGCGATATTTAAATTTTGGATTGTTCAATTGATTTTGAATATATGGAATTACTTTATCATTTATAAATTGCCTCACAGTTTGTCCATTCTTAGCATGATGAAGTGCAAAATTTTCATGAAAGTGTTTAATCTCCGCTTTAGACTGATAATAGGGTGTACCGCGATTACTTAAAAATAAATATTGATCATCTGAATCACCCAACAGTGATTTTTTTCTTCGTACCTGAGCATTTTCACTTTGTGAATAGATATGTAGTTTTTGGTAGAGCCAAAGAGGAATATGCAAAACTATTTTCTTATCATTTTTTGTGTCAATGCCTGTGCTAGGTCCTGCAGGAATTCTGATTTCCTTTAATTCTGAACCCTCCATATTGATAAATACATGATGCAATCTCATGGTGAGAATAGTCTGAATTCGTGCACCACTTGCCAACCCTAAGAGGTGGATTAAAAGCATTTCAGTGTTCTTTAATGCAGATAGGGCCTCTAGTAAGTGAATTTGTTCATCTTTGGACAATGGTCGAAGTAGTCCACCATCATTAATGGTTTCAGCATATGGATTATTTGATTTAGTGACTTTGATAGAGACATCTGTTGACTTGATTTTTTTTGTAAAAGTTGAACCAAAATCATTTTTTAAATCTATAAAACGATCTGATTCTTTCCACATAGGAAATTCAGGCTTCAGTAAGCCTTCGTTTTTTAACCAACGATAAAATGAGATTACAGTACTCATTCTTCTACGGGCAGTGGAAAAGCTGATTTTTTCAGCTTCAATCATTGTTCGTAGATATGCTCTATAGCGATATGTAGGTCTATATAATTTGTTTTTATCGAAAGTAACCCAATTCACATTTGTATCATCTAAAAATTGCCTAAATGCGACTAAATCACTAGCTATATTTGAATAGGTTGCCATAACTACATTAAGACTATTTTTTATTCTATCTAAGATGTAAATATTAGCTTCAGCCCAAGGCACTCCATAACTATCAACAACTAGAGGATATAAATTAAATTGAACAGGTGACTTAGTTTCTCGTGTTCCATAAGTTGGATCATATTCAAAAGAGTTTTGTGTTATATGCGCAACGTGGTATTTGGTTTGTGTTGGTAGGGTTATTTCTGTTGCTTCAAAATGTGAAGGTTGCACAACTTTTGTCTGAGCAAATTTAGATAAGGTTATTTTTCTAGCCTTGTTTGTCATATTGAAGCCAAAGTCTTTTTATAGAAGTTGCCTTAAACCTTACAAAAAAATCTTAGTTAAATAAATATCTTAAATTGAAACAGGGTTTGTCCATTTTTTATTAAACTTATATTTGTTGTCATTTTATTTAAAACTTATAGATACCATCTCATGAATAAACAGGGCGCGATATCCTAAGGACGCTTTGGCATAGTCCGCTTTAAACAGTAAATTTCGTGCATGGATATACCCCTGAGGCGCCATGACCACATGCGCAGATTGCCAAGGCAAAAAAGGGTGATTCATCACTTTCACTTGCTCATATTGAATCAAATCCCCAAACACACTGCGACACATGGATATTTCACCTGCCGTGAGGGATCGATATTTAAAACCTTCAAGTTTTAACAGTCGGATGAGTGTAGGAAAGAAGGGCAACATGATGAAAAGTTTCTAGAGTTCCAAGGGGATGTGTAGTTTTACTATAACCTGAAAATACAATATCACGCTGTTGCGCTGTATTTAAAAAGCGATATTTTTGCATCTGCTACAGCGAAAAATCGATTAGGGCGTTACAATTTAGTTTTCGGTCAAACAGATAATCAGATGCAAGCACGGATCAATACTTTAATTTCTGAAATCAGCAAAAATATGTATGAACGTGAGCAGATTATTGCTTTGAGTTTGTTGGCTGGTGTTGCGGGTATGAATACCTTTTTATATGGTTTGCCTGGCACTGCAAAAAGTTTGATTTCACGTCGAATCGCCTCTGCTTTTGAAGTTCATGACTATTTTGAATATTTGATGAATCGTTTCAGTACGCCGGAAGAAATTTTTGGCCCAGTATCGATTAAAGCCTTAAAAGAAGATCAATACATTCGTAAAACAGAACATTATTTACCACGAGCAGATTTTGCTTTTTTAGATGAAATTTGGAAAGCCAGCCCTGCGATTTTAAATACTTTACTCACCTTGGTGAATGAACGGAGTTTTAAAAATGGTGATATTGTCCAAAAAGTTCCATTGAATGTTTTGGTCAGCGCATCGAATGAAATTCCCGAACCAAATCAAGGTCTAGATGCATTGTATGATCGTTTTATTTTGCGTTTAGAAGTGCCGCCGATTGCTATTGCAGAAAACTTCCATGCACTATTAGAGGCCAAACCGAGTCAAGTCAGTGTTGAAGTCGATGCAACTTTAAAAATAACAAAAGCAGAGTTACAAGATTGGCGGGAACAGATTTATCAGGTGGATTTACCCGAATCGATTTTAAATCTGTTTGATCAACTTAAAACTCGACTCAATCATAACTTTGAAGATCACGTGGTCTATGTCTCTGACCGTCGTTGGCAACGTGTGGCTTATTTAGTCAAAGCCTGTGCATTTTTAAATGATCGTTCATCGGTGATTTTGAGTGATCTATTAATTTTAAAACATTGCTTATGGAATCAGCCTGAAGACATTGCCTTTGTTTCGCAGCAGATAGATGAAGTATTGGCTGAAAATGGCTTAAATTACGGTTTGCAATTCGAACAGCATGTGGCAGAGAAGGATGCACTTGAACAGCGGGTGCTCAATCTTTTTTATTATACTGATGATGTGTATGAGAGTTATTTAATTCATGGCACTGACTACTTGCGTGCAGTGACTAATCTAGATCGACACTATAAAGATAAAGTGTTGTATCTCGAACTAGATAAAATGGATACGAAAAAAGACTTCTTTGCCTTAGATGATACCGGTGAAGAAGTGCGTGGCATCGTATGTAATTTTAATGGTTCAAGAGTGTGTACGTTAAAAGGTGGCTATTACGGTTTAGAAGAAGTGGTGACGCCGTATATAAAACATACCAAAGGCAGTCCACGCAGCGCACTTTCAGCACAAAGCCAATATGAGCTTTTACACGAAATTCAACAGCTCAAAGCACATTTTCAAACAGAGTTGGATCTGTTGACGGAACGCTTTAATAGTCAAAAACATCAGTTTAAATCGGTCTTTGTCACTGAACAGGATATTCAACAATTAATTCAATCTATTGAGCAGCAATTGGCACGATATCAGTTGCAATTGCAAGATTGTGAGCGTCTGGAACAGTTATGTCGCAATTAAAACCGACACGACAACAAACCCAATCGGCACTCGATGAATTAAGTTCACAACTTTATGATGAATTAAAACAATCCAGTTTAAAACATTGGTTGGATGATCATAAAGTTGCAAAAAAGCTCGATCAAAAAATTCAGGAATGGGCCTTTCAGGCAAAGTCGAGCTTAGATCAGCAGCATCCCTATGCAATGGCGCAGCAGCAATTGGAACATTGGCTTGCGATAAAGCATTGGGAACAGGGCGATTTTGTTCAATTCCACACTGAATATGCTGCCTTCATGCAAACCTTGGGGATTCCAGAATTCACTGAAATGTGGCAACAGAGCCAACAGTCGTTGCTGACCGAGCAACAGCGTCAATTACACATTGAGCTATTCAAAGGTAAATGGCAGCGCAAATTGACTGAAGCTATTGCGCATTGGGAGTTTGAGCAGCTCCGTTTACAACGAGATGCCTTTTTAGATGAAATCAAAGATTTTCTCGCGACATTGTCGAAAATGGTCAAGCACCATGACAGGGTCGGGTTTGAAACTGGGATTTTTCTGGACTATTCCAAAGGGCAATTAACTGAGCATGATGTACAGAACTTTGAGCAATGGGCGAATTATCTCGAGCAAGATCGGGCGCTTAAACGTCTATGTCAAATGATTGGAAGCGCACAGCCGAATATGCCACGTAAGCGGATTTCTGCTCAGTTAGAACAAGAACCACAGCAGCTTATTCACACCCCGATGGCGCAAGAGGAAATTACTGGAATTAAATTGGCACAAGAAATCAGTATGGCTTTACCTAGCGAGTTGGCGCTATTAGCCGATCCAGACTTGCAGGTTTTATTTGATTTGAAATATTTAGAATCTAACCTGATGAGTTTTAATCGACAAGGTCAGCAACAGGGACGGGTGATCGAAGACCAACGCCATACGCAGCGTCGAGTCGGACAAAAAGGCCCGATGATTGTTTGCTTAGATACTAGTGGCTCAATGAATGGACAACCTGAACTGATTTCCAAAGCGATTTGTTTGTATTTATCTATTCGAGCGCTAAAAGAAAGGCGAGCGATGTATTTGGTAAATTTCTCGACCAATTTAACCGCGCTGAATTTACAACATAATAGTGCTTTGGATGATGTCATTCACTTTTTAGGGCAGTCATTTCATGGGGGAACAGATATTATCCCTGCGATGAATCATGCCGTGGACATGTTGAAACAACCGAATTTTGTACATGCTGATGTGGTGGTAATTTCAGACTTTATCATGGGGCAACTGACTGAAGAACTCATGCAAGAGATCACACATTTTAAGCAGCAGGGCAATGGATTCTATGCTGTGGCGATTGGTAATTTTAAACTGGATCATTTAGACGACAGCCTGTTTGGTCATCAATGGGTCTATCAATCTGCGACCGGTGAAGTGCAAAAAATCCAATAATCATCACTCACTCAAAATACGCCATGACCTTTAATGACAAGCTTTTGAGCCATACAACACCGATGTTTTAAAGATTGTCTGACAAAGAAAATATTTGAGCATTTTTGCAAATCGAGAGGTCGGTTTTACTAATGGTCTAGTGATCTATCTCACTTAATTTGATCCTCAATCTATGTGTTTTTACTTTAATCGACATGAAGTCAATGAACGGTAAACACCCAAATTGAGAGCAAAATCATGAGCGCTTTTCAACCGATAAAAAAAACGTTAGCACGCGTATTTGCAGGCCCTGTCTTTGACCCAACAAAACAGTCTGCCGTTGTTCCTATTCGTCATATGAAATTTGATTTCGAACCAGAAAAAATTGATCCAAAATTTTATATGAATGCAGAATTGGCCAGTGCCTATTTTGCATCTTTATCTATTTTCTTAACCCGTGGTGAAGATTTGGTGATCGATACAGCACGTTTTCATCGTGACTTTATTCAAGATCCTGTATTAAGACAACGTGTCACGTCATTGATTGGGCAAGAGGCTATTCATTCACGTATGCATGAAGAAATGAATGAAGCGTATCGCGCAAGAAATCTGCCTGTGCAATTTTTCAGAAAGTTAGAACATTACGTCTTTGCTTATGGCTTTGAGCGTATGCCGCAGCCAATGAAATTATCCTTAATGGCGGCAATTGAGCATTTCACCGCAGTGCTTGCCGAATACATGATGAATCATGAGGAAATTTTCTTTAGATCAATTGATGAAAAGCAACGTGCCATTTGGATGTGGCATATGTTGGAAGAGTCTGAACACAAAGACATTGCCTATGATGTATATCAAGAATTATCTGGTAATTATGCTTTACGTATTGCTGGTTTCTTCCCTGCATTAATTACCATTTTGGGTTTGATTTCAATTGGTGCCTCGATTGTACCATTTTACAGAAAACCCTCGAACCTGATTAGCCTAAGCTACTGGAAAGATGTTCCGCGCAGTTTCCAGCTGATTTTTGGTCTAAGAGATGGTGTTTATGGCAGTAGCCTCGGGCATATTTTTGACTATCTACGACCAAGTTTTCACCCGAATGATCATGACACTTCTGCATTTCTTGAATATTACAAAAAGCGTTTGTTGAACCCTGTTGATGGAGTGTTGACACCATATTTTGTCAAAGAATTTACCCCAGCATTAAAACGATAAAAGGACAAAACCATGGGTCTATTTGGAAAAAAGAACAAGCCAAGTGAAAATGCCTATGCAGTGGTCACCGGTGCAGGCAGTGGTATTGGGCGAAGTTTCGCTTTGGAGTTGGCACGTCGTGGCGGAACAGTGGTCTGTGCAGATATTCATTTAGATGCAGCGCAAGAAACAGTGGATCAAATTCAATCCATGACCTCATCAAATGCTTATGCAGTGCAGTGTGATGTAGGTAAGGCTGAAGAAGTTAAAGCACTGTCAGAGCAAGCTGAGCAGTTGATGGGACATGCTGTGACCTTAGTGATCAACAATGCAGGCGTCGGGCTGGGTGGTAAATTTGATGAGCTGAGTTTAGACGACTGGCAGTGGTGTATGCATGTCAATTTGTGGGGTGTAGTGCATGGCTGTCATTATTTTGTACCTAAGCTGAAACAAAATAAGCAGGGCGGCGCGATTATTAATGTTGCTTCTGCTGCGGCATATACTGCTGCACCAGAAATGACAGCATATAACGTGACGAAGTCGAGTGTGTTGGCATTGTCTGAAACTTTATCGGCTGAGCTGCGATCGGCAAATATCCGTGTGAATGTGCTGTGCCCAACCTTGGTGCCAACCAATATTATGAAAAATGGTCGCTTGCCCAATCGATATTCAGGCTTAGCTGATCAATTGCTGATGAATCATGCATTTACGACGAGTCATGATGTGGTCAATTTGACATTGAATAATTTAGATGCAGGGAAGTTGTATACCATTCCACAACCTGATGCCAAATTATTTTGGTGGTTAAAGCGTTTATCCCCGCAAACCTATACCCGCTTATTGGGGGTGGGTTATCCCTTATTTAACAACTATATTAAAAAGTCGGGAGCAAAAGCATGAACATGCCGACACAATTACATGACGAAGATGTAAAAGCATTAGATCAAGAGAAAACTCAAATTAAAAAGGCAACAACGCAAACTAATGCTCGTCGTCCTGCATCGTCTTCTGCCAAAGCTAAAAAAGCAGTACAAGACCAAGCAGAGTCAGAGCCTAGCCTAGAAAAACCAAGCGTAGAAAATCAAGTGCGTGTCTACGATACCATTGTGATTGGTGCGGGGATATCAGGTTTAGCTGCTGCTCATCAAATGAATGAACGGGGTTATACCGATTATGTGGTTTTAGAAAAAGCCAATCGCGTGGGAGGAACATGGCGCGACAACACCTATCCAGGTTGTGGATGTGATGTTCCTTCGGCGTTGTATTCTTTTTCATTTGCGCCGAGTCATAAATGGAGTCATTTATTTGCCAAGCAACCTGAGATTCTGAACTACTTAGAGGATGTGGCAGAGCAGCATGGGCTTTATCGTAACATTCAGTTCAATTGTGAATTGATTGCAGCGGAATGGAATGAGGAATTAAAGCAATGGCAATTGGAGACGAGCAAAGGTAAGTATGCCGCGAGAACGGTAATTTTTTCAACTGGGCCGATTACTGAACCTCAAATTCCAAAAATTAAAGGTATTGAAAGCTTTGAAGGTGAAATGTTCCATTCTGCGCGATGGAACCATGCCTATGACTTAAAAGATAAACGTATTGCGGTGATTGGTACGGGGGCATCTGCGATTCAGTTTATTCCTCAGATTCAACCTATTGCCAAAAATGTGGTGGTGTTTCAACGTACCGCACCATGGGTATTGCCAAAAGCAGATTTGCCACTGAATGACCGTGCGAAAGGCATCATTACCCGCTTTCCAACAGTACAAGAAACTTGGCGCAAAAGTGTGGCCGGTATATTAAATGGTATTAATTTAGGACTACGTAATCCTTCGCTTTTAGAGCCTGTGAATTATTTGGGTCGTCAGTTGTTAAAAACACAAATTCAAGATGCTGAATTACGTGAAAAAGTTACACCAAACTTTTCTATTGGTTGTAAGCGTCTTTTATTTGCCAATAACTATTATCCTGCTTTGCAGCAAGCCAATGTCGAACTTGTACCACATGGTTTAGTTGAAATAGAAGGTAATACTGTTATTGCTGCGAATGGTGAACGTCATGAAGTCGATGTCATTATTTGGGGCACAGGTTTTGAAGTTTCTCATCCGCCGATTGGGCAACGTGTAAAAAATGCCAAAGGGGAGTTATTGTCAGAACTTTGGAAAAACAGTTCTCCTGAAGCGTTTTTGGGTACCAGTATCGCGCAAGTACCTAATGCCTTCTTGGTGCTTGGGCCAAATATTTTGGTTTATGACTCATTTATTGGGATTGCAGAAGCACAGGTTGGGTATATCGTTGATGCTTTGGTAAAAATGAAACAAGAGAAGATACAACGGCTTGAAATTAAGCCAAATGTATTGGCCTATCACAATGCAAAAGTACAGACGCATTTACAGACTACGGTCTTTAATAGTGGTGGTTGTAAGAGTTATTACTTAGATGCCAATGGGCGCAATTTTGCAGCTTGGCCGTGGTCACTGAAACAGTTAAAGCTGCGTCTTAAACATATGGACTTGGCAGACTATGAGACGGTTGCTTAGAAAATATTGTTTATTAAAAGTTGCCTAACTCAATAAGCCAAAATAAAGCATCATCAATATTTAAACCTTTTGTTTACAGCCTAATTTCTACGTGGAATTAGGCTTTTTTTATGACGCTATCTGATGAAACAGTGTGAGATTCTCTAGAAAATGGCGATTTTAAATACACTCAGCAATATACACCATACTTTATAGCTTGTGAGGCATCGTTTTATCTAATGATTGAGTTGGAAAATTCAGTCAGATGGGTATGTTCAATAGCGCAAAATTATTCTAGTTGCATAAAAAAACCGCCCCAAAGGGACGGTTTTTAGATTCGCACAATTCTTTCGAATTAACGACCTTGGATATCGCGTTGAGTTTCGCCAGTGTAAAGCTGACGAGGACGACCGATTTTGTAAGGTGCGCTATGCATTTCTAACCAGTGGCTGATCCAACCAACAGTACGTGCAAGAGCGAAGATTACGGTAAACATTTCTGTTGGGATACCAATCGCTTTAAGGATGATACCTGAGTAGAAGTCTACGTTAGGGTATAGGTTACGTTTGATGAAGTATTCGTCAGAAAGCGCAATACGTTCAAGTTCCATAGCCAAAGCAAGTTGTGGATCGTTGATACCAAGTGCAGTTAAGACTTCGTCACAAGTTTCTTTCATTACTTTCGCACGTGGATCGAAGTTTTTGTAAACTCGGTGACCGAAGCCCATAAGTTTAACTTCTTTAGTTTTCACTTTTTCCATGAACGGAGCAACGTTTTCTACAGTGCCGATTTCGTCAAGCATCTTAAGAACAGCTTCGTTCGCGCCGCCGTGAGCAGGTCCCCATAGAGCCGCGATACCCGCAGCGATACATGCGTATGGGTTAGCGCCAGTAGAACCAGCAAGACGTACTGTAGAAGTAGACGCGTTTTGTTCGTGGTCAGCATGAAGCGTGAAGATACGGTCCATTGCTTTAGCAAGAATAGGGTCAACTTTGTAATCACGGTCTGCAGGAGTAGCAAACATCATGTACAAGAAGTTTTCTGCGTAGCTTAAGTCGTTACGTGGGTAAACGAATGGTTGGCCTACTGTGTATTTGTAAGTCCAAGCAGCTAAAGTAGGAACTTTAGCGATTAAGCGAATAGCAGTGATTTCGCGGTGGTCAATGTTTTCAACATCGAAACCGTTGTGATAGAACGCAGAAAGCGCACCAACAACACCACACATGATCGCCATAGGGTGAGCGTCACGACGGAAACCATTGAAGAAACGGCCAACTTGATCGTGAACCATAGTGTGGTTACGAACTTTAGCATCGAATTCTTGTTTTTGTTCAGCAGTAGGAAGCTCGCCGTTCAAAAGAAGGTAGCAAGTTTCTAAGTAGTCTGCTTTAGTAGCAAGCTGGTCGATTGGGTAGCCACGGTGTAGAAGAACACCTTTACCGCCGTCAATGAAAGTGATTTTAGATTCACAAGCAGCCGTTGAGACAAAACCAGGATCAAAAGTAAAGTGACCTGCGGCCAACACATCTTTAACGTCAATTACATCTGGGCCTAGAGTGCCACTGTAAATTGGTAAGTCAATTTCTTTGCCATCAAGCTGTAAAACGGCTTTTTTGCCAGTTGCTTCAGACATTCAATAGATCTCCTGTCCTGGTGAATGTTTTATCTGACTCAGTACTAATCTTTTAATGCGAGAATCAGACAGATCAAAAATTTGCTCTAAGATTAGAGGGAACTGAAATTTTGTCAATTATACTTATGGATATAAATTGAGGATCATTCCTTGAAATGAAGCACAATTCATACGCTTAAAAAATGAGTAAAATCACAGTGCCGACGCAGTATAATAAGTCAATTTGCAGGGGAGGTGCAGATTAAAAAAAGCCTATTGCCTTAATTGTAAGCAATTTTTAATTCTTAAAAACTCTGAAACAAATATGAATTACAAGACCGCTATTTCATTAAATTATTATAATTTTCGTAACTTACATACATCTGTGGCTCTAAATTGCTTTTTTCTTATTCATAATTAAAACGACTTAATCGTACTTAAAAAAAAGTTCGTTTGGTTAAAAAATAGTTAATTAAACGCCTTTAAAGGATCAATAAATGAGCATTTTTGTCATTGGAAAGGTAAAAAATGGCGTTTTATTAAACAGATTTGCTGTTGCTAAGATTTTTATGCACAGACTAAGTACTTATTTCGTTTCATGATCTTTGAATTTTATTATTTGAGAAAATGATGCACATTTATTTTTATGATTATGGCTTGGCGAATGTGCTGGAAGATTTTAAAATGTAGTGGGAAAAGAAAGATTTAGATTTGTTCATCTTTAGTCTAAAAGTTTAAATCGCCATATACACACAAAAACAATAAGTGAAATTTACATTTAACTGATTAAAACCAACAACATAGTATGATTTTCTTAGATAAATAAGGTATTTGTTTTTAGAAAAGTTATTGTTAATGATTCTTATTTAAGGATATTTTGCAAAATTCCTAATTGTCTTCGTTTGTGTTTTGAAAGTTCACGTTTTATAATTCCCTGTCGTTTATAAGATCAGACAGCTGCAGAGTTTATTATATTGTAATGTCTGACTATGCTAGCTTTCCTACGAATTAATTCCAACAAACTCCGGATGGAGTTTTTACTTACAGGATGCCCGCTGTGAAAAGCAACAGACCTGTCAATTTGTCCATGGGTCAAGTTTTAGACGTAAACTTAAAATCCCCTGTGGCTATTGCATCAATTTTACACCGTCTATCAGGTGTTATCGTATTTTTACTCGTACCGGTCCTTCTTTGGATTTTAGACAAATCTTTATCTTCACCTGAAGGTTTTGCGCAAGTTCAGGCTGTATTTGACAGCTTTATTGTGCGTTTTGTCGTATGGGTATTTGTAGCCGGCTTAATTTATCACCTTATCGGTGGTATCAAGCATCTATTTGCAGATCTTGGCGTTGCTGAAGAACTTCAAAGTGGTCGTATCGCAGCTACTATTTCATTGATCTTGTCTGCAATCGGTATTGTTGCAGCATTTGTATGGATTGTTCTCTAATGAAAAGTGCTACAGGTTTAACAGGATCAGGTTCGCGCGATTGGTTTATCCAACGTGTAAGTGCCGTTGTATTGGCTGTTTATACTATTGTTGTGCTGGGCTGGATCCTTTGCAATAGCGGATTCACTTTTGAGCAATGGTATGGCTTTATGATGACAACACCAATGAAGATTTTATCTTTATTGTCTGTCTTATCTCTTGTTGCGCATGCTTGGATTGGTATGTGGCAAGTATTCACTGACTATGTGACTACTCGTCAAATGGGTCCTTCAGCAAACGGTCTGCGTTTAGTGCTGACTTCTGCAGTGATTGTTGCAGTATTTGCATACGCGATCTGGGCGATCCAGATTTTTTGGGCAAATTGATAGGAAAATATCATGGGCGCTATAACCCCTAAAGAAGATTACACAAATATTCCACACCAAACTTTCGATGCAGTCATCGTTGGTGGTGGTGGTTCAGGTATGCGTGCTTCTTACCAACTTGCTCAAGCTGGTTTGAAAGTTGCTGTACTGACTAAAGTATTCCCAACTCGTTCACACACTGTTGCAGCGCAGGGTGGTATTGGTGCATCTCTTGGTAATATGCAAGAAGATAACTGGCACTACCACTTCTACGACACAGTTAAAGGTTCTGACTGGTTAGGTGACCAAGACGCAATTGAGTTCATGACTCGTGAAGCGCCTCAAGTTGTATATGAACTTGAACACCTAGGTATGCCATTTGACCGTAATGCTGACGGTACAATTTACCAACGTCCGTTTGGTGGTCATGCTGCGAACTATGGTGAAAAACCAGTTCCACGTGCATGTGCTGCTGCCGATCGTACAGGTCACGCACTTCTTCACACGCTTTATCAAAGCAACGTGAAAATGGGTACTCAATTCTTCGTTGAATGGATCGCACTTGATTTGATTCGTAATGAAGAGGGTGATGTGCTTGGTGTGACAGCAATTGACCAAGAAACAGGTAAAATTGCAGTATTCCAAGGTAAAGCAACATTGTTCGCTACTGGTGGTGCTGGTCGTGTTTACCGTGCATCTACTAACGCTTATATCAATACTGGTGACGGTCTTGGTATGGCAGCTCGTGCAGGTATTCCATTGCAAGATATGGAATTCTGGCAATTCCACCCAACAGGTGTTGCGGGCGCAGGCGTATTGTTGACAGAAGGTTGTCGTGGTGAAGGTGCGATCCTTCGTAACGATGCTGGTGAGCCGTTCATGGAACGTTATGCTCCGACACTTAAAGACTTGGCACCTCGTGACTTCGTATCACGTTCAATGGACCAAGAAATTAAAGAAGGTCGTGGCTGTGGTCCTAAGAAAGACTACATCTTGCTTGATATGACGCATCTTGGTGCTGAAACAATCATGAAACGTCTTCCATCTGTATTTGAGATTGGTAAGAAATTCGCGAACGTTGACATCACTAAAGAGCCAATTCCTGTAGTACCTACAATCCATTACCAAATGGGTGGTATTCCTACAAATATTCATGGTCAAGTGGTTGTTCCTGTATCTCGTGAAACTGAAGCTTTGGTTGCGAACTACAATAAAGAAACTGGTGTGTACTCACACAATGCGGGTGACCGTGATTTCACTAAACCAGTGAAAGGTTTCTATGCAATTGGTGAATGTTCATGTGTATCTGTACACGGTGCTAACCGTCTAGGTACAAACTCATTGCTTGACTTGGTTGTATTTGGTAAAGCTGCTGGTGAACATATTGTTGACTATGTAACTAAACACCACGGTGATGAATATGCACCGCTTCCTACAACTGTTCTTGAAAAAACTTTGAATCGTGTTCGTCATCTTGATGAATCTACTTCTGGTGAAAATGCTCAAGAAGTTGCAGATGCAATCCGTGACATCGTTCAAGACCACGCTGGTGTATTCCGTACATCTGCACTACTTGAAGAGGGTGTGAAACAGATTCTTGCGATCGAACCACGTGTACGTAACATTCACTTGAAAGACAAATCTAAAGTATTTAACACAGCGCGTGTTGAAGCTCTAGAAGTTGAAAACCTGTATGAAGTTGCGAAAGCGACACTGATTTCTGCGGCTGCACGTAAAGAATGTCGTGGTGCGCATACAGTGGTAGATTTTGAATTACCACCTGATCATGCTGACTACCCATACGGTCGTCGTGATGATGAGTGGATGAAACACACTTTATGGTTCTCTGTAGATAACCGTCTTGAGTACAAACCAGTACGTTACAAGCCTTTATCTGTAGATGCTATTCCGCCTAAACCACGTACATTCTAATTGGGAGAAGTAAGATGAGTAGAGGTACTCGTACATTTAATATCTACCGCTACGATCCTGATAAGGATGCAGCTCCGTACATGCAAACTTTTAAATTAGAGTTGACTGACAAGCACCGTATGTTGCTTGATGCGCTTCTAGCATTAAAAGTACAAGACGAATCATTAACATTCCGTCGTTCATGTCGTGAAGGTATTTGTGGTTCTGATGGTGTAAACATCAATGGTAAAAATGGTTTAGCGTGTCTTTGGAACCTAAACGACTTACCAGAAGTGATTACAATTCGTCCACTTCCAGGTCTTCCAGTTATTAAAGACTTGGTTGTAGATATGAATCAGTTCTACGATCAGTACAATAAAATCCATCCGTTCCTAATCAACAATCAGCCTGCGCCTCCTAAAGAGCGTTTGCAGTCTCCTGAAGAGCGTGAACATTTAGATGGTTTGTACGAATGTATTCTTTGTGCATGTTGTTCAACTTCATGTCCATCATTCTGGTGGAACCCAGACAAGTTCTTGGGTCCTTCAGCATTGTTGAACGCATATCGCTTCATCATTGACTCTCGTGATACAGCAACTCAAGAGCGTTTGGCTCGTCTTGACGACCCATTCTCATTGTTCCGTTGTAAAGGTATCATGAACTGTGTATCTGTATGTCCTAAGGGTCTTAACCCAACTAAAGCAATCGGTCACATCCGTAATATGCTTTTAGATCTTGGTTAATAGATTTAGCAGTAAAAAGAAGCGCACCATTGGGTGCGCTTTTTTTGTCATATATAAAAATGATGGTAGTGAAAGTTATTCGCTGTCATTGCAGAGTGCTATAAATGGATTTCATAGAAACGTAGTGAATTAAAAGTATAAAGTGATAGATAAATGGTTATTTATTGATGAAACGCTCGTTCAAGTCTGTCAAAAGGATTAGAAGATGTTATTATGTAACGTAGTAAAAAGAGAGAGGATAGGAATGTCAGCTCTCTTTTGTTTTTGTATATGAGATGAGGTAAAAATCGAACGTAGACTTTTGTCTTAATTGAAAGATCATTTTATATGTAGCACCATATCATAGATGAAAATACAAACAGTGTATTTCGCTAATTTATGAGAGGTATGTGTCAAAAAAATCAATTGAAAATGCTCGAACGTGTTAGCATCTAAAGTATCACTATATGTAAAAAATGACTTTGAATTGGGTACATTTTTTCTACAATTTAAGCGCTGTAGAAGGTATATAAATGTTAATAAAGTCGCTTTAGAAAAGATAATTGCGAAAAATTTATTTTTTCTAAGATGATTTGCAAAAATTGCCCGATTTATGTCGGGTATTTCTCAATGAGTAATGATGCCGCTGAGGGCGTTATTGTTCATTAATCACATTGGGTAATCCTAATGTAGTGATAACGCCTCAAGGCTTAAGCCTAATGGGGACTAATGTCATATTACCAATTTGACATTACTAATCATGGGTTCGCTTAAAAAGCATCCTGAAATGTTTTGCAATAGGAAATGGGTCCACAAATGCAAGAAGTTGCTGACGCACTGCGTCTTGACACTGAACTTAGCGCTGACAGTGCAGCGTATATTGAAGAACTTTATGAGCAGTATCTAACGGCTCCAGACTCAGTAGAGGCTGATTGGCGTGAATACTTCGATAAATTCCCGAAAGGTGATCAACCACACAGCAATGTACGTGAGCAATTCCTATTATTAGGCCGTAATTCAAGCCGTGTTCAGCCAGTAGTGCAAAGTGCAGTAAGTTCTGAGCATGAACGCCGTCAAATCGGTGTATTACAGTTGATCGCTGCATACCGTAACCGTGGTCATCAAAACGCAAAATTAGATCCACTTGGTCTTGCAAAACGTGAAATCGTGCCTGATCTAGATCTTGCTGCGCATGGTTTAACTCAGTCTGACTTAGATACTGTGTTTAATACAGGTAACCTTGCAATCGGTAAGTCTGAAGCAACACTTGGTGAAATGGTTCAAGCAATGGAAGCAACTTATACTGCTTCAATTGGTGTTGAATACATGCACATTGTTGATACAAAAGAAAAACGTTGGATTCAACAACGCCTTGAAGGTACTCGTGGTCAATTTGGCTACAGTGCAGACCAGAAAAAACACATCCTTGAACGTCTAACTGCAGCTGAAGGCCTAGAAAAATACCTTGGTAACAAATTCGTTGGTGCGAAACGTTTCGGTGTTGAAGGTGGTGAATCTTTCATTCCTATGGTGAATGAACTTATTCAACGCGCAGGTTCAGTAGGCTGTAAAGAAGTGGTTATCGGTATGCCTCACCGTGGCCGTTTAAACCTTCTTGTAAACATCATGGGTAAAAACCCAGCTGATCTATTTGGTGAGTTCGAAGGTAAATCACTTCATAAAAAAGGCTCTGGTGACGTTAAATACCACCAAGGTTTCTCTTCAAACGTAATGACTCCGGGTGGCGAAGTTCACTTGGCATTAGCGTTTAACCCATCACACTTAGAAATTGTTGGACCTGTAGTTGAAGGTTCTGTACGCGCACGTCAAGTACGTCGTAAAGATATCGGTGGTGATGATGTATTACCAATCATCGTTCACGGTGATGCTGCATTTGCAGGTCAAGGTGTAAACCAAGAAACTTTCCAAATGTCACAAACTCGCGGTTATACCGTGGGTGGTACAGTTCATATCGTCGTGAACAACCAAGTTGGTTTCACAACGTCTGACCCACGTGATGCGCGTTCTACAGAATACTGTACTGACATCGCGAAAATGATCCAAGCACCGATCTTCCATGTGAACGGTGATGATCCTGAATCTGTATTATTTGTTTCTCAATTGGCACACGATTTCCGTCATACATTCCGTAAAGACGTTGTAATCGATATGTTCTGCTACCGTCGTCGTGGTCATAACGAAGCCGACGAGCCAGCTGCAACTCAGCCAATGATGTATCAAATCATCAATAAAAAAGCGACTACACGTACGCTTTATGCTGACAAGCTTGTACAAGAAGGTGTTCTTGATCGTGCTTCTGCTGATGCAATGGTTGAACAGTATCGTTCTGACCTTGAAGCAGGTAAACACGTTGCAAATGCGTTGGTACTTGAGCCAAATACAAAAATGTTTGTGGACTGGAAACCTTACCTAGGCCACGAATACACAGACAAATGGGATACCACTTTCCCAATCGAACGTCTAAAAGAGCTTGGTGCGAAAATGCGCGAGCTTCCAGAAGGCTTCGTGATGCAACGTCAGGTTGCTAAAGTGATTGATGACCGTCTGAAAATGCAGACTGGTGAAATGCCATTGAACTGGGGTGCTGCTGAAACATTAGCTTACGCGTCTCTTCTAGATGAAGGTTTCCTTGTTCGTTTAACAGGTGAAGACGTAGGTCGTGGTACATTCTCACACCGTCATGCAAAACTTCATAACCAAGTAGATGGTTCAACTTACATTCCATTATGTAACTTGAAAGAAAACCAACCACGTACAGCTATTTATGACTCATTATTGTCAGAAATGGCGGTTCTTGCATTCGAATACGGTTATGCAACGACTCTTCCGAAGAGCCTTGTCATTTGGGAAGCGCAATTTGGTGACTTCGCAAACTGTGCACAGGTTGTAATCGATCAGTTTATCGCGTCTGGCGAAACTAAGTGGGAACGCGTATGCGGTCTGACTATGCTTCTTCCACATGGCTTTGAAGGTCAAGGTCCTGAGCATTCATCAGCTCGTTTAGAGCGTTTCTTACAGCTATGTGCTGAAGAAAACATGCAAGTGATCACACCGACTACACCAGCGCAGATTTATCATGCGATGCGTCGTCAAGCACTTCGTCCAATCCGTAAACCAATGATCGTCACTTCACCGAAGTCTCTTCTTCGTCACAAACTCGCAACGTCTACATTAGAAGAACTTGCAAATGGTACATTCCAAACTGTGATCGATGAAATCGACAATATCAACAAGTCAGACGTAACTCGTCTAGTGCTTTGTGGTGGTAAGGTTTACTACGACTTACTTGAAAAACGTCGTGAAAAAGAATTGAACAACACAGCAATCGTTCGTATTGAACAATTGTATCCGTATCCAGAAGCACGTCTTGCTGAAGTTCTGGCACAATATCCAAACGTTAAAGAATTGGTTTGGGCTCAAGAAGAACCGAAGAACCAAGGTGCATGGTTATTCATCGCTCCGCGTCTTTATGACGACGTGATGAAAGCGGGCAAACAAGTTCGTATTAGTTATGCAGGTCGTGAAGCTTCTGCTGCACCGGCTTGTGGTTCACCATATTTGCACGCAAAACAACAAGCTCAGCTCGTAAATGATGCTTTAGCTATCGTAGCTGAATAACAGGAGATTCTTAATAATGGCAACCGAAATTAAAGCACCGGTATTCCCAGAGTCAGTTGCTGACGGTACAGTTGCAACTTGGCACAAACAACCAGGTGAAGCAGTATCACGTGACGAAGTGATTTGTGATATTGAAACAGATAAAGTTGTTTTAGAAGTTGTAGCTCCTGCTGACGGTACGATTTCTGCAATCGTTAAAAACGAAGGCGATACAGTTCTTTCTGCTGAAGTGATTGCGACTTTTGAAGAAGGTGCTGCTTCTGGCGCTGCTCAAACTCAAGCTGTTCAATCAGAAGAGAAAGTAGAACAAGCTGCTGCGCAAACTCAAGCGGGCGCTGCTCCTGTTGTTGAACGTGCTCAACCTGTTGCTGATCAAGCTCCTGCAGTGCGTAAAGCATTGACTGAGTCTGGCATTGCTGCTGCTGACGTTGCTGGCACTGGCCGTGGCGGTCGCATCACTAAAGAAGATGTTGCAAACCATCAAGCTAAACCAGCTGCTCCTGCTGCTGCGCCATTAAGCGTTGCTGTTGGTGAACGTATCGAAAAACGTGTTCCTATGACTCGTCTTCGTAAGCGTGTTGCTGAACGTTTACTTGCTGCAACTCAAGAAACTGCAATGTTGACTACGTTCAACGAAGTAAACATGAAACCAATCATGGAAATGCGTGCGCAATACAAAGATGCTTTTGAAAAGCGTCATGGTGCACGTCTTGGCTTCATGTCATTCTTCGTTAAAGCAGCAACTGAAGCACTTAAACGCTATCCAGCGGTAAACGCTTCAATTGATGGCAATGACATCGTTTACCACGGTTTCTACGACATCGGTGTTGCTGTATCAAGCGACCGTGGTCTAGTAGTTCCAGTTCTTCGTGATACTGACCGCATGAACTATGCTGAAGTTGAAAACGGCATTCGTGCATATGCTGCGAAGGCACGTGACGGTAAGCTGGGCATCGAAGACATGACTGGTGGTACATTCACGATCACCAATGGTGGTACTTTTGGTTCATTGCTTTCTACACCAATTCTAAATACGCCACAAACTGCGATTCTGGGTATGCATAAAATCCAGGAACGTCCGATGGCTGTAAATGGTCAAGTAGAAATCTTGCCGATGATGTATCTTGCATTGTCTTATGACCACCGTTTAATCGATGGTAAAGAAGCAGTTGGTTTCCTTGTAACAATCAAAGAATTGTTAGAAGAGCCAGCACGTCTTATCCTTGATCTTTAATTTTTAAGAATATATTTATGGGCTTAGGGCAAAACTCTAGGCCCATTTTTGGAGATGAACATGTCTCAATTCGATTTAGTCGTAATTGGTGGTGGCCCGGGCGGCTACGAAGCAGCAATTCGTGCAGCTCAACTTGGTTACAAAGTTGCGTGTATCGAAAAACGTATTCATAAAGGCAAGCCAGCTTTGGGTGGTACTTGCTTAAACGTGGGTTGTATCCCGTCTAAAGCATTGCTTGATTCTTCACATCGCTATGAAGATACCGTTCAGCATTTAGATGATCATGGTATTACGACCGGTGAAGTTAAATTTGATCTTTCTAAAATGATGAGTCGTAAAGACAAAGTTGTAGATCAGTTGACTGGTGGTGTTGCCCAGTTGCTTAAAGGCAACGGGATTGAATGGTTACAAGGTACGGGTAAATTACTTGCAGGTAAAAAAGTTGAATTCACACCATTTGAAGGTGAAGTTCAAGTTTTAGAGCCTAAATACGTGATTCTTGCGACAGGTTCTGTACCAATTAACATTGCTTCAGCTCCTGTAGATCAAGACTTAATCGTTGATTCTACTGGCGCACTTGAATTCACTGAAGTGCCTAAGCGTTTAGGTGTGATTGGTGCGGGTGTAATCGGTCTTGAGCTAGGTTCAGTATGGCGTCGTCTTGGTGCGGAAGTTGTTGTATTTGAAGCAATGGACGCATTCTTGCCAATGGCTGATAAAGCATTGTCTAAAGAATACCAAAAAATCCTGACTAAACAAGGTATGGATATCCGTATCGGTGCGAAAGTTTCTGGCACTGAAATTAACGGTCGTGAAGTGACAGTTAAATATACCCAAGCTGGTGAAGATAAAACTGAAACTTTCGATAAGTTGATCGTTTGTGTGGGTCGCCGTGCCTATGCTGAAGGTCTACTGGCTGAAGATTCAGGTATCAAGCTGACTGAACGTGGTCTGGTTGAAGTAAATGACTGGTGTGCAACTTCAGTTGAAGGTGTATACGCAATTGGTGATTTGGTACGTGGTCCAATGCTTGCGCATAAAGCCATGGAAGAAGGCGTGATGGCTGTTGAGCGTATTCACGGACATGCTGCACAAGTAAATTATGACACCATTATTTCTGTGATCTACACACACCCAGAAGCGGCGTGGGTTGGTTTAACAGAACAGCAGGCTGTAGAAAAAGGTCACGAAGTAAAAACTGGCCAATTCGGTTTTGCTGTCAATGGTCGTGCTTTGGCTGCGGGTGAAGGTGCTGGTTTTGTGAAGTTTGTTGCTGACGCAAAAACGGATCGTCTATTGGGTATGCATGTGATTGGACCTGCTGCGTCTGATATCGTACACCAAGGCATGATCGCGCTTGAGTTTGTGTCTTCAGTTGAAGATCTTCAGTTAATGACTTTCGGTCACCCGACATTCTCTGAAGTGGTTCATGAAGCTGCGCTTGCAGTCGATGGACGTGCGATTCATGCGATTCAGCGTAAACGTAAATAAGATGTAAAAAGAGCGGCTTAGGCCGCTCTTTTTTGTTTCAGATGGTTGTTTTAATTTGAATAATCATCTAAAAATAAAGATAAGAAATATTTTAAGATTTAAAAAGGTTAAAGCTGCTTTGACGGATGTCTGGGCTTTAATAGGTCATAACAAAGCGAAAAAAGAGTAAAAGGTTGTTCAATGAATCTACACGAATATCAAGCTAAAGCGTTATTAAAAAAATATGGTATGCCAGTTCAAGAAGGCGTATTTGTAACTACCGCAGAAGAAGCAGTCAAAGCTTTTGAGCAACTGGGTGGTAAGTTTGCGGTACTCAAAGCCCAAGTACATGCAGGTGGTCGTGGTAAAGCAGGCGGCGTTAAAGTGGTAAAATCTGCACAAGAAGCCACTGATTATGTGAACCAAATGGTCGGCTCACGCTTAGTCACTTATCAAACAGATGCATTAGGTCAACCCGTCAGCGGTATTTTGGTATCTGAAGATGTTTATCCAGTAGAGCGTGAATTGTACCTAGGTGCTGTAGTTGACCGTTCTAGCCGTCGTGTGACCTTTATGGCATCGACTGAAGGTGGGGTTGAAATTGAGAAAGTTGCAGAAGAAACCCCTGAAAAAATTATTAAAGTTGAAGTAGATCCTCTAGTTGGATTGTTACCATTCCAAGCACGTGAAGTGGCGTTTGCTTTAAACCTAAAAGATGGTCAAGTGAATCAATTTGTCAAAATCATGTCTGCGGCTTATCAAGCATTCATTGAAAATGATTTTGCTTTATTTGAAATTAACCCGTTATCCGTACGTGAAAATGGCGAGATTTTATGTGTGGATGCAAAAATTGGTATCGACTCAAATGCTTTATATCGCTTACCAGAAATCGCAGCACTACGCGATAAAACGCAAGAAAATGAGCGTGAGCTGAAAGCATCAGAATTTGATCTGAACTATGTTGCCTTAGAAGGCAATATTGGCTGTATGGTGAATGGTGCTGGTCTAGCGATGGCAACCATGGACATCATCAAGCTATATGGTGGTCAACCTGCAAACTTCCTAGATGTAGGCGGTGGCGCGACCAAAGAACGCGTAATTGAAGCCTTTAAAATCATTTTGGCGGATAGTTCTGTGCAGGGTGTATTAATTAATATTTTTGGCGGAATTGTACGTTGTGACATGATTGCTGAAGCAATTATTGCAGCGGTTCAAGAAGTAAATGTGACTGTACCTGTGGTTGTTCGTCTAGAAGGGAACAATGCAGAGTTGGGTGCAAAATTACTTGATGAATCAGGTTTGAAATTGATTTCTGCAAATGGCTTGGCTGATGCTGCAGAAAAAATTGTTGCTGCGGTAAAAGGCTAAGGGAGTAGAGATCATGAGCGTATTAGTTAATAAAGACACCAAAGTATTGGTGCAAGGTTTTACCGGTAAAAACGGCACATTCCATTCTGAACAGTCAATTGCTTACGGCACAAAAGTGGTCGGTGGGGTGACTCCGGGTAAAGGCGGCACACAACATTTGAATCTGCCCGTATTTAATACCATGAAAGAAGCAGTGCGTGAAACGGGTGCAACGGCAACCTCGATTTATGTACCTGCACCATTTGTCCTAGATTCAATTATTGAATCGATTGATTCAGGTGTTGAGCTGATTGTGGTGATCACTGAAGGTGTGCCGACACTCGATATGCTAAAAGCTAAACGTTACCTAGAAACCTATGGCAATAACGCACGCTTAATTGGGCCAAACTGTCCAGGGATTATTACCCCAGGTGAATGTAAGATCGGTATTATGCCGGGGCATATTCATCAGCCAGGTAAAATCGGCATTATCTCGCGTTCAGGGACATTAACCTATGAAGCTGTAGCGCAAACTACGAAGTTGGGTCTAGGTCAGTCGACTTGTATCGGTATTGGGGGAGATCCAATTCCGGGCATGAACCAAATTGATTGCTTAAAGCTGTTCCAAGATGACCCTCAAACTGAAGCGATCATCATGATTGGTGAGATTGGTGGTACAGCGGAAGAAGAAGCAGCTGAATATATTCAGTCGAATGTAACAAAGCCTGTTGTCGGTTATATCGCGGGTGTGACTGCACCTAAAGGCAAACGTATGGGACATGCAGGGGCAATCATTTCGGGCGGTAAAGGCACAGCAGAAGAGAAATTCGCTGCCTTTGAAAAAGCTGGTATGGCTTATACCCGTAGTCCTGCTGAATTAGGCTCGACGATGTTTGAAGTGCTGAAAGGCAAAGGTTTGGTTTAATCGCCATACTTAAACATCAAAAGAGAATCTTCGGATTCTCTTTTTTTTTACGCAAAAAAAAAGCGTATTTCAGCCGCTATGCAAAAGCCATAAGGGCATTGTTAGCGGCAGTGTAAAAATGACCCCCTAATGGCATTTAAAAACTGACCCCCTTGGTTAATATAGCGGTCATTTTGGACTGCTCAACATGTTAACTTTGGAGCAAGCAGTGACAATCCAAATA
>NZ_VPAO01000029.1:0-55521 GCF_013419235.1 Acinetobacter sp. YH12098 | reverse complement strand
GAGGAATTGCCACAAGATACGATAAGCTAAAACGTAACTATCAAAGCGCTGTTGCTTTAGCTTGTATATTTATATGGTTGCCTCTTTAGCTCAATTTATCGGCTGTAAATGTCAACACACCCTAATATCAGTACAAATTTAGGGATTTCTGAAGGGAAAATTATTGATGACAATGGCAAACTTTATGCACATGCAACTGCAACCTGCATGATTATACGTCCTTAATATTTTATTTTTCTGCTCGCAATTCAATGCGAGCAGATGATGATTCAAACTTAAATTGCTGAATGTAAGGCACGAATTAATTGGCCTTCGCTTAGATCAATGCGATTACTGCCCTTTTGAAAGCAGTAATATTTTAAAGCACTATCTAACTCAACACGAAGTTCCCGTTGTTCTGAGATAGACCATACTTTAGAACAATTTGAGCCTGATAATGCATTACCTGCCAATTGGTATAAATACAAATCTTGCTTGCGTTTTAAAGGCACACGACGACCATCATCTTTATGTTCAAAACGTAAATGACATGGTACATTGATCAACCATTTTTCACTAAACCACAGTTGTAATAAATCACCCAATGCCAAGTCACGTCGACCCAAAGGCCAAACGTCAACGTATGCACCTTCGACAGGTGTTTGATATTTCTCTTGGTTACTGATAATGGAAAGATAGTTTTCTTGGTAAAAAGAAAAATTTGAAAAAATCTGAGAAATAGTCAGCGTATTCATTCGCTTTCTCCTGTTTAGCCATTTTAGTGCTGGCAAGTTGGGTTTAAATCCACACTGTTTAAACATATGTTTAAACGCTCTGTTGTTGCATTCAGACTATCAATTGAATTTTTTCTTTGCAAGCCTAAGATTCATTTTTTCTAAAAAATTCTTCTTTTTGTTCAAATAAAAAACATCTATCACGCATTTCTCCTCATATTGGTATTTTTAGCTTGACCCTCTTCAAAATCTGCTTATAATCGCATTCAGATTCTCCAATAGCTCAGTCGGTAGAGCGACGGACTGTTAATCCGCAGGTCCCTGGTTCGAGCCCAGGTTGGAGAGCCAAATTCTAAAGCCCATTTATTTAAATGGGCTTTTTTAATGCCTATGATTTACATATAATCTATAAGTCATTGTCATTAAAATAAAAAAATGTTCATTCAAGTTGATGCTGAATCAAATAAAACTGCCTTAAAACACTATCTCACTGCATTCATTTTTCTTTTAATTTTTATCAGCCCATTTGCAATTTATTTGGTGAGCTGTACACCCGAAAGTGAAATTGAACAACACTTCAAAACGCCACCCAATTTATATAATAGTGAATCTAACACCCTTCTTGACAGCAACCTACAATGGTTGGTTCCACCTCAGCAGATTCAAAATCACAATATTATTCGCGAAATATCTGAATCTGTATTGAACGAGATAACAGAAGGACAATATTGGTCGAGCACACCGATTACACTGCAAAACCAATCTGATCAACTGTATATCCATATTGATTTTGCAGGTCAGCAACAAACTCGAAAAGATCTTGAAATTTCGGTACTGCCGTTATGCATTGTTAACGAAAAAGAAACACCATGTATGAAAGCTGGATTAAATGCAACTGGACAACTTTTTAACATCTCAACTCAAAAAAATACGCAATATCGCACATTGGAGACCAATAAATCTTGGATCTTTTATGGCCATGATTTCCAAGAAAATTATATTATTCCACCACAAGCCACTCTCAAATTTTTAGTTAAAGCCAACATCCCTGAACACTTAACCCTGCAATGGCTTAGGCTAAGCATCAGTACTAGCCCCATTGTTGAGAAACAGCAGAATTATATGCTCATGACGCAAAACAGTATGAAAATAAAATATGCACTTGCTCTATTGCCACTCTTCATTTTAGCTTTGATGCACATTTTTCAAGGGTTTGAAAGCCTGCGTAATTTATCTATCGGCGCACTTTCAGCACTTTTATTTGTAATCAACACCATCATTTGGGATATCCACTATATGGTGATTGGTTGTCTGATTTTATGTTTTGCAAGTGTCTGTTATTGTTTTGAGAGCCGATATTATCGATTGCTTTATTTAACGGGTTATTTACTAATTGCAGGCTATTCGCAGCAATATTATGGTGGTTTTAATAAACACTTCTTCACCCAAACCAGTTTAATTTTATTGATAGGTTTATCGATGTTTTATCTTGAACCTAAAGATAGCTAAATCATTTTCATAAAAAAGCTCTGCAAATCGCAGAGCTTTTTCTCATTTAACTACCCTTAGATTACATTAAAGCTCAAAGTATATTTATATCGTTTTAATGCGTCTCCCTTCATTTCAAAAGGCTGCTGATAGTCAATTTTCAGTAAATACTGACCACGATCTGATAGGCTAAAATTCAAGTTTCCTTCTTGATCAGTTTTAAGCGTTTTATAAACTTTTCCTTCACGGCTGTAATCCGTTGTTTGCTGCAAAATTTCAATCTGCAAACCCGCAACCGCTTTTTTCTGATCTAGCACTTTCAGTTGTACTGGCTCATTTTGCATAATGGCATTCGGATGGGTTCTAAATTGCACATCAAAACCATCATGCAAATAATTCACTACATTTGTAGACGTTACACGGCGCGATACAAAAGTTTCAATGATTTCTTGGGTTTGAATACTTTTGATTTGCGACTTTTTAGTCAACTCGGCTGTATAAATAACATTTGCATTCGCAGTTTTTTGAGGATCACGTACACCATTGATTAACGCTTTCCACTGCTTTTGATCATAAGCAAAACGCGCTGTACTTCCCTGCTTTTCACCACGAATACGATACGTGCCATCCTGCTTATTTTCTAAACTATAACTGCTGACTGTTTGAGTTTTTGCCCAATCAGCATCCGTTAAATGCAGCTTTTCACCTGACGGTGTATGTACATGGAAATTAAAATTTTTAATGGCTATTTCAGAAACAAACGGATTGTCATAAAAACCAGAAAGAATGGCACTATGATTATTAAATGTTTGATAGTTTAGAGGTGCAACATAAGGATAATGCGCTTCAGCCTGACCAACCGCACACAAAGCGATACAGAGTAAAGTGAATTGTAATTTCATATTGAATAAGTGAGCTTAAATTGTTTGATTCATAGAGATCGTTTCATTTTAGATTCACCCAAGACAATTGTAAATAATTCTTATTATCGTTTATTTTAAGTGCATAAAAAATCCCCCATTTTGGAGGATTATTTTATCAAGCTGCTTTGACTGGCACACCACTATGAAAGCGGAATAAATCATCTGGGCTGCTAATCAGATTTTTTTCAACTTCACGAATATGCTCAATACGCATCTGAATATCTTCTTTCGGGTTCTTTAGCTTATTGGTCATCGCCACATCCATGGCTAATGCCAAATAGTCCTCATAATGGCGTGATTCAGACTTTAGCAAATAGCGGTAGTAACGCCCCAACTCTTCATCCACATGTGGTGCAAGCGCATAGAAACGCTCACATGACCGTGCTTCAACAAATGCGCCTATCACCAAGATATCAATTAACGCTTCTGGCTCATAAGTCCGTACTTCTTTGCGTAGACCACCTGCATACCGACCAGCACTGATTGCAGTCCATTCCTGACCACGTTTTGCCATCAGTTCCAGCACTTGCTCATAGTGCAGCATTTCTTCACGAACTAGCTGTGCCAGTTTGATTTGTAAATCAGAGAAAAAACTATAACGAAACATCAAATTCATTGCTGTACTTGCAGCTTTCTTTTCACAATTGGCATGATCCTGCATTAGGATATCCAAATTATTTAAAGCTTCATCTAGCCATGCTTTTGGTGTTTCACACCCCAAGAAGCCAATGACTGGCTTCATTAGGGCATCATAATCAATATTTGACATATACTTTACTTAAAAAATTAACGTGCGGCTTTAATCGCAGCTTTCATTTGTTTCACAGACTGTGCCAATCCAATAAATACAGCATCAGCAATAATCGAGTGACCAATATTCAATTCATGAATTTGCGCAATGCGCGCAATCGGAGTGACATTGTCAATATTTAAGCCATGACCAGCATTCACAATCAATCCTTTAGATGCCGCATATTCAGCACCTTGAATGATACGCTCCAGCTCTGCTTTCTGCGCTTCAGGTGTTTCAGCATCTGCATATGCACCTGTATGCAACTCAATCGTTGGCGCGCCACAGGCAATCGCCGCATCAATTTGAGCAAAGTCAGCATCAATAAATAATGAAACTTCGCAACCAATCGCTGCGAGTGCTTGAGTCGCATTTTTTACATCTTCAAAATGCCCAACAACATCTAGACCGCCTTCAGTCGTGACTTCTTCACGCTTTTCAGGAACAAAGCATACATGATGCGGCTGAATCTCTTTGGCAAATTCAACCATTTCATTGGTCACTGCCATTTCAAGATTCATATGGGTTTTTAATACAGAACGCATACGACGCACATCATCATCTTTAATATGGCGACGATCTTCACGTAAATGTAGCGTAATCCCTTCCGCCCCCGCTTGCTCACAAATAATTGCGGCATTCACAGGATCTGGATAAGTTGTCCCACGTGCATTTCGTAGTGTTGCCACATGGTCAATATTTACACCAAGCAAAGCTGCCATAATTCTTTCCTAATGACGTTGAGTTTGAGAATTCTGTATCCACAATTGACGACTTTTTAATGGACGATCGCCAAGCAAGGAAGTAATCATTTGTCGGTACAACTTAGACAGTAATTGTAACTGTTCAGAATTAAATTCCCCACCTTTTTCATAATCACACATACTTAAAATATGTTGACCTGACAATGTTGCGCGTGAGGCTTTAATGACAGGTTGAAAACCTTCATTTAAATGAAATTGATAATTTTCATGAGGCTGAATTTGCTGTTGATTTGCATCAGTTGAAAAATCCAACGCAAAACCCAACTCTTCAAGCAGCACATGCTCAAATTGTCTAAGGATTTGCCGTAAGAATAGATCAGGGTGGGCCTGGACAGACATGCATTGAAGTTTTTCCAAGGTGTGTGCATATTGAGCAAATGTCTCAGGCATCTCAACCTCTAACGGACATAGCCTCAATAAAACTTCATTTAGATAAAATCCTGAAAAAAAAGCATCACCAAAAAAGAAAATCGGTTGATTTACAATTTCGAGTTTACTAAAGTTTTTAAGTTCGGACTTACCAGATGCTTGCAAGCAAATTGGTTGATACTGGGGAGGTGGCGTTTGCCTGAGAATACCATCAATTCGACCATGCTCCTGAGTAAACAAGTGCACAATATGACTTTTTTCACGATATTTACGATGGTGAATTAAATAACCATGCAGTATCTCATTACGCATGATTTGAAATATTAATCCTTGTCTTTCTTTTTCTTGTCGTCTTCATCTTCATCCCCATCTGGAATGACTGCACCCACAACTGCAGCAGTACCTTTAACCACGCCTTTTGTGGTTTTATAAGCCACTTTGACAGGAACAGTAACGATTTTATGAATACACCCTTGTAGAAACAAAACACATGCCACTACAGCTAATACTTTCATCATTACTCTTCCCTCAAAGTTTGTTATTTAACGATTAGATATCGCTATAACCCAAGCTTTTCAACGCACGTTCATCATCAGACCAACCACCTTTGACTTTCACCCAAAGTGTCAGCATGATTTTTTGCTCGAACATTTTTTCCATATCCACACGTGCATCCATACCGATTTTCTTCAGTTTGGCACCCTTCTCACCAATCACAATAGCCTTCTGACCAGAGCGATCGACAAAAATCGTCGCATCAATATAGGTACACGCCGCTTTAGGACGACCAGTTTTTGGATTAACTGTTGCTTCTTCTGTTTTAAACGACTCAATTTGAACGGTTAGATCATAAGGAAGCTCTTCCCCCAATTGACGCATGATTTTTTCACGAATAATTTCAGAGGCAAGGAAGCGCTCTGAACGATCCGTTAATTGCTCAAGTGAATACAGTGGTGGTTGGAATGGTAAATATTTCTCAATCGTGCTGCGCAAATGATCTAAATTTGCACCACGTAATGCTGATACAGGAACAATTTCTGCAAAATTCATTAATTTTGCACGCTCTTGTATCAATGGTAATGCATGGTTTTTATTCTCTAGTGTATCAATTTTATTGATCACAAGAATCACTGGCATATCGGCATTTTTTAGCTTTTCTAACACTAAATCATCATTCTGTGTCCATTTGTCTGCATCAATCACAAACAAAACTAAGTTCACATCACGAAGTGCAGAATGTGCCGCACGGTTCATCATTTTATTAATGGCACGGACTTCTTTTTTGTGCATCCCCGGGGTATCTACGAATACCGCTTGAGATTTTTCGCGTGAGTCAATACCCACAATTTTATGACGTGTGGTCTGTGGTTTACGAGAGGTAATGGAAAGTTTTTGACCCAAAATATGGTTCATCAACGTTGATTTACCCACGTTTGGACGACCAACAATCGCTACAAAACCACTTTTAAAATCGGCCGGAATTTCAGTGCCTTGCGCACTAAAAAACTGACTAATTAAATCGTTACTGTCGCCTTGCGACTCATGATCAGCATCTACGTGATCGGAATGAGTAGTCATTAAGACTTTTTCTCCAAAATTTCTAAGATTTCTGCCGCTACTGCCTGTTCAGCAAAGCGACGGCTTGAACCTTCACCGTATTTAACAGGGAGCCCTTCAACTGTACATTCAACTTTAAAATGTTGGTTCGGAGCATCACCCTGAATATCTACAACCTCGTAAACCGGGAGAGGTTTTTTACGTGCTTGTAAATACTCTTGCAAACGTGATTTAGGATCTTTCAGTTGATCAGTTGGTTCAATATGATCTAAATATGGCACATACCATTTAAGAACAATCGGTTCCAGAATTTTTAAATCCTGACAATCGACATAGATTGCACCAATGATCGATTCAACGGTATCCGCAAGTATAGACTCACGATGATGACCGCCAGATTTCAACTCACCTGTACTCAAGATTAATTCTTGACTGAGTTTTAAGTCATTGGCAATTTTTCCTAGCGCTTCCTGACGAACCAGTGTCGCACGCATACGCGTTAGACGCCCTTCATTTTCATGCGGGTAGGCATGGTACAGATAATTGGCAATTATCATACCCAACAATGAATCGCCCAGATATTCTAGGCGTTCATAATTGTATTTATGGCTCACCGATCGGTGGGTCAAGGCCAGTTGTAACAATTCAGGTTGTTTAAACTGATAACCGATACGACTTGCTAAACGAGCTTCATTTAGCTTGGACTGAGCTTTGATCAAAACTTTTCTCGAACTTCAACACAATATCAATATTCAATAAGAAAGGTTTTCTTATTTCATAATCTGTTTTCACTTGTAGACCATCTACATTAGTGACTTGAGCAATATCTTTAAAATTTAAATCACGTACACCATTCATATCTAAACGCTGTGACATTTGTGACTCAAACTTACTCGGAGCAATATTTTTAGGACTGCTCTTCATCAATTCTTCAATTTCATTGTTGACGAGACGATCGTCAACATACGGTCCCCAAACCGCAATTAAAGCTTTAGCTAAAAAAGCAAAACCAATAATAGCAATTAAAATTGCTATATAAGACGTTCCCCGTTGATGTCTCATTTTATTTTCCTGATGTAAGACTAATCAATACTGCCATTACGGCTAAACGAAGGCAGTTTTAAACCAGGTTCCTTATGCATCCACTTGTAAAAAGCCCGTCCAGTGAGGTTTTCTTCAGGCACAAAGCCCCAAAAACGACTGTCCGCACTTTGATCGCGATTATCCCCCATCGCGAAATAGTGACCTTTAGGAACCTTAACTTCCCAATATAAACCATTTTCTGTTGAATATTTACCATTTTCAACATAGTTGATAAATGGCGCTTGGCGCGCAACATTGACACCTTCAAGCTCACGCATGGTAAACGTATGCTTACCCATGGTTTCTTTATGATAAATCGATGTAGGTGTGTCGAGTTGATCTTTTTCACGGCTAAATTCCACAGGAACTTTTGCCACTTTCTGACCATTCACACTCAGTTGACCATGATCATAAATAATATGATCCCCTGGTAAACCAACCACACGTTTAATATAGCTAATGGTTGGTTGTGGTGGATAACGGAATACAATGACATCACCACGCTCAGGTTCACCGACATCAAGAATTTTTTTATTGACGATAGGTAAACGTACGCCATACTGATATTTATTCACCACAATAAAATCACCTGTCTCTAAAGTTGGAACCATAGAGTCTGATGGAATATTAAATGGCTCATATAAGAATGAACGCATTACCAAAACTATCGCTAGAATCGGCCAAAAGTCATAAGCCCATGCGATAACGACATTTTCATTCCCTTTACCTTTGGTCTGTCGTTGTTTCCAGACAAACTTATCCAACAGCCAAATTAAGAAAAAAATGACTGTGGCAGGAACAAGGATCAAATTAAAGTCAAAATCCATGAGCTCATAAACCTCTATTTATTATCTTTCTACTTTCAATACCGCAAGGAACGCTTCTTGTGGGATTTCGACGCTGCCCACTTGTTTCATACGTTTCTTACCTTCTTTTTGTTTCGCAAGAAGTTTCTTCTTACGCGACACGTCACCACCATAACATTTAGCCAAAACGTTTTTACGCATCGCTTTTACAGTTGAACGTGCAATGATTTGCGCGCCAATTGCTGCTTGAATAGCCACATCAAACATTTGACGTGGAATCAAGTCTTTCATTTTTTCAACTAGAGCAATACCACGATGACGAGCATCTTGGCGGTGACAAATCATGGCCAAGGCATCAACCTTCTCACCATTAATTAGCACATCCACCTTAACCAAAGATGAACTCTCAAAACGGACAAAGCTATAGTCAAGCGATGCAAAGCCACGTGAACATGATTTCAACTTATCAAAGAAATCCATTACCACTTCAGCCATTGGAATTTCAAACGTAATGGCCACTTGGTTCGCCATGAACTTCATATTCTTTTGAACGCCGCGACGTTCAACACATAAAGTCATCACATTACCCAAGTATTCTTGCGGTACTAAAATGTGACATTCAGCAATTGGCTCACGTAAGTCTTCAACTGTTGAACCATCCGGCATTTTAGAAGGACTATCGATATAAATGGTTTGACCATTTTTCATCACCGCTTCATAAATTACGGTTGGTGCTGAAGAAATCAGGTCCAGATCATACTCACGTTCTAAACGTTCTTGTACTATTTCCATGTGCAGCATACCCAAGAAGCCACAACGGAAGCCAAAACCAAGTGCATCTGAACTTTCAGGTTCAAAGAACAACGCTGAGTCATTAATTTGCAGTTTGTGCAGCGCCTCACGGAACGGTTCAAATTCACTTGAATCGATTGGGAATAAACCTGCATAGACCTGTGGTTTAACTTTTTTGAAGCCTGGTAAGGTTGGTACTTCTGGTGTAGTTGCCAAGGTAATCGTATCACCAACTGGAGCACCAAAAATATCTTTAATACCCGCGATCACGAAACCAACTTCACCTGCTTCGAGCATGTCAGTTTCTGTATGTTTAGGATTAAAAATACCTACTGAAGTAATGATGTGCGTTTGACCTGTTGATTTCATCAACATTTTATCGCCTTTACGCACACGGCCTTCTTTAATACGAACCAAAGAAACCACGCCTAAATAGTTGTCGAACCAAGAGTCAACAATTAAGGCTTGTAATGGTGCATTACGATCGCCTTCGGGTGCAGGAATAACATTTACCAGTGTTTCAAGCACCCCTTCAATGCCTAGACCGGTTTTAGCTGAACATGTAGGTGCTTCAGTCGCTTCGATACCAATAATGTCTTCAATTTCTTGAATAACACGCTCTGGCTCTGCTTGCGGCAAATCAATTTTATTTAAAACAGGTAGGACTTCTAAACCTTGTTCAATTGCGGTATAGCAATTCGCTACAGATTGTGCTTCTACCCCTTGTGCAGCATCGACAACCAATAGTGCACCTTCACACGCAGCCAATGAACGTGAAACTTCATAAGAAAAGTCAACGTGCCCCGGTGTGTCAATGAAGTTGAGTTGGTATTCTTCACCATTAGGATGGGTGTAATACAAAGTCACTGACGCAGCTTTAATCGTAATACCACGCTCACGTTCCAATTCCATAGAATCTAGAACCTGCGCCTGCATTTCACGATCTTGCAAACCACCACAAGTTTGAATAAATCGGTCGGCAAGGGTCGACTTACCATGGTCGATATGCGCAATGATCGAGAAGTTACGAATGTTTTTTATATCAACAGATTTTTTAGCTTGCGCCATGGGCTACCTTGGAAAAATAAAAGCGCTATACATGCAATTCTTTATGCATAGCAAAAGCCGAATAGAAATTGCCGAGGATTATAGCAGATGGATTTTTCAAAGTATCGAAAATAATGCATTGCTTTTATGCAAGTCATTCATCCTACATGGAGAACTTGGCTAGTCTTGGTTTGAAATTTTGCGATAAAATCAAACTCAAAGATCATAAGCACTAAAATCCAGCGGATTTAGGCTATCCGCAATAGGTTGATACGCTTGGGTAAAGGTTGGCGACATGCGTTTTGGACGACCTGTGGCAATTTCAATGCATGCCCACTGCGTATTGCCTGTAAATAATATCGCTTTGTCTTTAGGGCGATAAAATACATACTGCCGAAACGAATACAATGCATTGATATCATTTAGCCAAGTTCGTAAAATAATCTCCTCACCTTCGAGCGCTGCTTTACGATATTGCACATGATGCTCAACAGCGACCATGGCATGCTTCAATTCAATATATTCTTTTAAGCCTAAACCCAAAGCTTCAATATGTGCTGTCGCGACATCTTGCATCCAACTGACGTACACCACGTTATTCACATGATTTAATGTGTCGATATGTTCAGCTTGAACTGTAATTTTTAAATCAAAGATATCGCTCATAGCGTCCTGCAAATTTTAAATTGTGGCCCACAGTCTACCCATTTTTATCTAAGGGTGAATTGCAAAAACGCTAAAGTTAAAAAACCACTCGCTTGGAGTGGTTTTCATTCAGCAAATCATTATTGAATGCGCATGCCCACAATCGCACGTTGCCCCTGACGAATCAAAGAAACACGTGCAATGCTGCCATTTTTCAATTCTGAAATAACTTTCACAAAATCTTCTGCATTATTCACAGCTTTATTATTAACTTGAGTCACAACGTCACCCGGCTGAATTCGCGCTTGTGCAGCAATACCACTAGCTCGTACATCTTGAATTAATACACCACCTTTCACACTCAGTTGCTTTAATTCATCTGCAGTTAAATTACGAATTGACACCCCAATCACCGGGCCTTTTTTCACAGGTGCAATTTCAGCTTTTGCAGGCGTATCATCTGGTGCAGTGATCAAGGTTGCTGAAATGTTTTGGCGTTTATCATCACGTAATACTTCAAGCTGAATACTTTGATTAGGACCTGTACGATTGAGATAATTCAGTAGTTCGCCAGTACGTGAAATCGGTGTACCATTAAATTTCAAAATGACATCACCCGCTTTAAAGCCAGCTTTTGCTGCGGGTGAATTCGGTGCAACTTGAGTAATCAATGAGCCCTCAGGTTTTGAAAGGTTATAGGATTCAGCAAGATTCCGATCGATATCTTGCAGCATAACGCCTAAGTAAGCACGTGTCACCTTGCCGTTTTTCTTTAATTGGTCTGCAACATCCATCGCCACATCAATAGGAATCGAGAACGATAAACCCATATAACCACCCGTACCACTAAAGATACGAGAGTTCACCCCAACCACTTCACCAGACTGGTTAAATAAAGGGCCGCCTGAGTTTCCGGGGTTCAATGCCACATCGGTTTGAATAAATGGAACCGAGGTTTCTCCCATCATATTGCGCATTTTCGCACTGACAATCCCTGCCGAAGCTGAATAGTCAAAACCAAATGGTGAACCAATAGCCAACACTGGCTCACCTACACGTAAACGGTCAACATTACCTGTGCGTAGCTCTGGAAAATTTGAACCTTTCACCTTTAGCAAAGCCACATCAGTCCGCTCATCACTACCCACAACGGTGGCATCAATTTCACGGCGGTCATTCAATACGATGGTGACTTTCGATGCATCTTCTACCACATGGTGATTAGTTAATAGATAACCATCTTTACTAATAAAGAATGCGCTTCCATAACCGGTCTTTTCTTGCGGCATTTTTTGCTGCGGGATAACGACCTGATTACCGAAAAAGCGTCGTAATATTTCTGGGACTTGTTGCTGCAAAAGCTCTTCTTGACTAAGCTTTTTAACCACATTCACGCTTACGACAGCTGGGCTGACTTGTTCAACCAAATTGGAAAAATCAACAGGACCCGCTGCCTGAGTCTGCACGCTAGCAACCGTAAACACAGCTGCATAGAGTCCCTTTTGTAAATACGATTTATTCATTGTTAGCATTCACTCAATTGTGCTTATCATTTGAAATACGTTAGTTTTTATCACAATGCAAGTCTAAGCTTCGTAATAAAATGTTTGATGATTATTTATGATAAACAATCTTAAACATTCCTTAAATATTACAGATCTATGAATATTTTTCATTATTTAGTTAATTTATAGTCATTGCGTTTTTAGGCAAAAACAGTTGTGATGATCGGACATTTTTAAAATTAGCTGATGGACATGTCTAATTTAAACACGACACATCAATTTGATGTGATTATTGTGGGAAGTGGCGGTGCAGGCCTAAGTTTAGCCCTATCGTTACCAGATCATTTTAATATTGCTGTTTTAGCTAAATCGACGCTGACGGATGCCAGTACATATTATGCCCAAGGTGGTGTTGCTGCCGTCCTCGATAAAACAGATTCTATTGAACAACATATCAATGACACCATGATTGCCGGTGCGCATTTATGTGAAATGGCAGCGGTAAAACAAACCGTTGAAGGTGGTAAATCTTCTGTCGATTTTCTACTGAATCAGGGTGTGCAATTTACTTTAGACGACCAAGAACAGTTACATCTGACACGTGAAGGTGGTCACTCTCACCGGCGGATTATCCATGCAGCAGATGCCACAGGTCGTGCTATTTCCACAACATTGGTTGAACGTGCGCAAGAAAAAGCCAATATTCATATTTTTGAAAATTTTATTGCAATCGATTTAATCACCGCACAAAAATTAAATCCTGAAGCTGAAAACCGTGCTCTCGGTCTATATGCTTTAGATGAAAAAACCGAAAAAGTACATACCTTTTTAGCACCGTTCACTGCCCTTGCCTGTGGTGGTGCCATGAAGGCATATTTATATACATCAAATCCCGACATTGCGACGGGTGATGGTATTGCCATGGCGTATCGTGCAGGCTGCCGTGTTGCCAATATGGAGTTTAACCAATTCCATCCAACCTGTTTATATCATCCTCAAGCTCGCTCTTTCTTAATTACCGAAGCGATGCGTGGCGAAGGTGCCTATTTACGTCTTCCAGATGGTGAACGCTTTATGCTGCGCTTTGATGAGCGTGCCGAATTAGCACCACGCGATATCGTAGCGCGCGCTATTGATTATGAAATCAAACGTCTAGGAATCCGTCATGTTTGGCTTGATATCACCCATAAACCTGCAGAATTTGTCAAAGAACATTTCCCTACATTGTATGAACGCTTAATGGAACTCGGTATTGATATTACCAAAGAAATGATTCCGGTGGTTCCGGCAGCACACTACACCTGTGGTGGCGTTGTGGTTGATGAAAACAGTCAGACCGATATTCCAGGCCTATATGCCATTGGAGAAACCTCTTATACCGGCCTACATGGTGCAAACCGTATGGCAAGTAACTCCTTACTTGAATGTTTCGTCTATGGTATGAGTGCTTCAACACATATCACAGCACAACATCAAGGGACTTATCAGGCGCCTCATGTCCCAGAATGGGATGACTCGCAAGTGACTAACCCTGATGAAGATGTAGTGATTTTGCAAAATTGGGACGAGCTTCGCCAAACCATGTGGAACTACGTGGGCATTGTCAGAACGACCAAGCGGCTTCAACGAGCGCTCCATCGTATTGAAATGCTTAAGCGTGAAATCACCGAGTATTATCAAGATTATCAAGTCAGTAAAAATCTGATTGAACTCCGTAACTTAGTATTGGTATCAGAAATGATTGTGCGCTGTGCAATGGAACGTAAAGAGTCTCGTGGACTGCATTTCACTTTGGACTATCCTGAACAAGCAGCAGAATTACGAAAAACAGTCCTAACTCCACCCAATTTCCAAGTGGAATGTCCATTGGTGAATACAGAACTGGTTTCTTAAACATCTAAAATGTCTAAAAACCATAAAAAGCCGAATGTAAATTCGGCTTTTTATTTGAATCAGCAAATGCAATTGAGCCTTTATAATCGCTTCGGTGGAATAGAATAGCTTCCTGTTATATGTGCAACAGGCTCATCCACACCTGCTGAATACACCAACACCTCACCATAAATTATACTTTTGCCCACTTTCAGCAATCGACACTCGCCTATTAAGTCTTTATTGGCTTCTGGCTTTCTTAAAAAATTAATATTCATATTGGTCGTGACCGCAAGTCCCACAATCCCGATCTCCCCCAAGATGGCCACATATAGCGCAAAGTCAGCCAAAGTCATCATGGTTGGGCCAGAAATCGTATTACCCGGTCTTAGATCTTGTTCAGTGACATGCCAAATTAAGGTCGCGGTTTGCTGTCCAACTTCTTGAATCGTGCAATTTTTTAAACTTGGGGCAAATTCACGTTGTAAAAAATCAATAATCGCCTGCTTTCGATGCGGCATAAAAAAATCATCCATAACTTATGCTATGAATGATTTTTAAATCAAATACCTAAAGATTACTATGGCATTTTAGATCTGTTGCAAATGCAATAATGCCTGTTGAAAAACCTGTTCAGGTGTTTGCGTCGCATCGAGGCGCTTCATGCGTGCAGGTTCATTTTCATGAATTTCAGCAAAACCTGAACGCACTTTCTCAAAGAAAGTTGCTTTCTCTTGCTCAAATCGATCTAAAGCGCCACGTTCACGTGCACGTAACATCCCCGTTTCAATAGGAGCATCTAACCAAAAGGTAATATCAGGCATACGCGCCACAAAACCGCCATTTAAAACTTTCAGTTTTTCTCGGTCCAAACCACGGCCTGCACACTGATATGCAAAACTCGAATCTGTAAAACGGTCACATAAAACGATTTTATCTGCAGACAGTGCCGGTAGAATCACGGCTTCTAAATGCTGTGCACGTGCTGCATACATCAGCAATAATTCAGTATCATTACTCATGGTTTCTTCGTGGTTCACCGAAAGTAACAGTGAGCGAATTTGCTCTGCCATAGGTGTACCACCCGGCTCACGGGTTAATACCACATCTTTTGCTAAGTGTTGGAAATGCTCATGTAGTTTACGAATCAACGTGGTTTTACCCACACCTTCCGTGCCTTCAAAACTAATAAACATGCTCACTCCTCAATTTTTCGCACGAATTACCGATAAATACTCTTGTACCGCTCGGTTATGGTCTGACAAATTACTGCTAAATTTATGACCACCGTTACCTGTTGCCACGAAATAGATGTTATTTGACGCATCTGGATGCATCGCGGCTTCAATTGCTTTTTGACTCGGCAAAGCAATCGGTGTAGGCGGTAAGCCATTGATCGTATACGTATTATATGCTGTAGGTGTACGTAGATCTTGGCGAGTGATATTGCCTTGGTATTTATCACCCATGCCATAAATAACCGTAGGGTCCGTTTGTAAACGCATGCCTTGCTGTAAACGACGGACAAACACACCAGATACTTGCTCCAACTCACGATCAAGACTGGTTTCTTTTTCAATAATCGACGCCATAATCAAGGCTTCATATTTATCTTTGTACGGTAAATTTTGAGCTCGATTATTCCAAGCCTGATCTAAGGCTTTGATTTGTCGGTTATACAAATCCTTCAAAATTTTTCGATCAGACTCGCCTTTTGCAAAGAAATACGTATTCGGTGCAAATAATCCTTCAGGGTGTGAATACGGAATACCGAGCTCTTTTAAGATTTGTGCATACGGTAAATGACTGATGTCATGTGTCACCAAAGGGTCATTTTTTAAAGCATCTATCAGTTGCTTAAATGTCGTCCCTTCGATCACTAAAATTCGATTCATTTGCGCATTTTCAGAGTTAGAAATCAGTTTCATGACTTCACGTACGCTCATGCCTTCATGGATTTCATACACACCTGCTTTTAAGGTGTCATTAATCATGAACTTTTGGTACAACTTCAAAATAATAGGAAAATTAACTTGTTTCTCTTTGGCTAGTCTGTCAATAAATCCTGAATAGGTATCCCCTGCACCAATCGCCAACATTTGCTTTTTGCCTTCCACAGGATAGGCTTTAAACAAACTCGACCACAGTAAAATCGCCACAAGTACAACGATACCAAGTAGCACAACCAAACATGCTTTAAATGGAAAACCTGCTTTGGCAGATTTTTTCTTATTTGTTTTTTTAGACACGGTGGACATATTAACGAATCTGACTTAATTGAAGTGTTCGGAAAAGTTCAATACAAGCTTGAACATCTAACTCAACTCCATTCAGAGTTGATGCAATTTTCATGGGATTTAAGGCATTACAGAAAAAAACACTCTGAAAATGCGTAATTTCATCCATATTGACGTGACGTTGAGTACATGGAATCTGAAGCTGCTGCATCCGTTTTAAAATTTCTGCACGCATGACACCATGCACGCCATTATAACGAAGTTCGGGCGTAATCCATCCTTCATTTGTGCGAATAAAACAATTACTGCTCACACCTTCGACAACTGTACCTTGCACATCCGTCACTAAAGCTTCGCCCCATGGGGTTTGATCCAACTCTGCTTTGAGCATGACTTGTTCTAATCGATTTAAGGACTTTAAGCCCACCAAACTTGGCATGGTTAACCCAATAGCTTGATGTAATACACCACTTTCGACAGTTTCGTACTCAAAATCTGCAACGGTTTTGGGGTAATAAAACACCCAAACCTCTGCGGGGTGCTCAGGTAAACTATAGCCACGCTGACCAATACCACGACTCAACACAATTTTTAAAGTGCCATTGACGACATCTTGTTTACGTAACAATTTTAAAGTGTCTTCAATAAGGTTTAAATCTGCATTTAGCTTTAATCGCTCATTGCTCAATTTTAATCGTGCAATATGCAAAGCTAAAAGTTCTATTTGTCCTTGGCGAATACGTGCCGTGCTAAAACAGCCATCGCCATAGTGAAAGGCTCGATCAAGTAAATTAACTTGTTCTATTTGCTGCGCATTTTTAAAACACTGCATACGTCGTCATCCCAATTACATCACTTTATTTTAAAAAATAATTGCTCAGCATATATTTCTTTTTTGTTCATATTAAATTCTTTTTTAATTATTTTTTCTGCATTAAAACTACAGATATTCTTGCCTCATCCAACAAAACATGTATAAAAATTGAGGACAACATGAATCTATCGAAATTAAAACTTGGGGTTTTGGCTGCATTCATTTCTGCCACAGCATTCAGTGCATCTGCCAAAGATTTCTTAAATGTGTCATATGATCCAACCCGTGAATTGTATGACAACTTCAATAAAGACTTTAGTGTTTACTGGAAAAAAACCACAGGCCAAGACATTAACTTTAAACAATCTCATGGTGGCTCAGGCAAACAGGCTCGTGCAGTTATTGATGGTCTAGATGCAGATGTAGTTACGTTGGCTTTGGCTGCAGATATTGATGAAATTGCTGCACGTGGTTTAGTTGCAAAAGACTGGCAAAAGAAATTTCCGCAAAACTCAACGCCATATACATCGACCATTGTGTTCTTAGTGCATAAAGGCAACCCGAAAGGCATTAAAGACTGGGGCGATTTAATTAAACCTGGTGTCGACATTATTACCCCGAACCCAAAAACATCGGGTGGTGCGCGCTGGAACTATCTAGCAGCGTGGGCTTGGGCAAAACATCAAGCAGGTGGTAATGATGCAAAAGCCCAAGAATTTGTCCGTCAAATTTATAAGCAAACCAAAGTCCTCGACTCAGGTGCTCGTGGTGCAACAACTACATTCGCAGAACGTGGTATTGGTGACGTGTTATTGGCATGGGAAAATGAAGCACATTTGGCAGTTCGTGAACAGCCGGGTAAGTTTGAGATCGTGACCCCTTCACTTTCTATCTTGGCCGAGCCGCCTGTTGCGATAGTAGAAAAAAATGCCAAGAAGGATGGCAATGAAAATTTAGCCAAAGCGTATTTAAATTATCTGTACTCACCTGCAGGTCAAACCATTGCAGCACAGAACTATTATCGTCCACGTAATGCTGCGGTACTGGCAAAATATAAATCCGTCTTTAAACCTTTAAAATTAGTGACTATTGATAAAGAGTTTGGCGGTTGGAGCAAAGTACAGAAAAAACATTTTGAAAATGGTGGCGTCTTTGATCAAATCGTGAAGACCAATAATTCCAAATAATGCTTTAGATACAGGAAAGCATCTTCCTTTCGCATAAGGTCGATGCTTTTTTTTCGTAGATACGTCTGTTATCTTTTTTATTCATATAAAATTCGTTTTTAATTATTTTTTATGCATAAAGATTGGCGCTATTCTTCACCCATGTTACAGATAAAGTAAAAATTATTGAGGTTCACATGAGTATTTCCGCAAAGTTAAAATTGGGTGTTCTTGCTGCAGTCATTTCGACAGTTTCTTTTGGCGCAGCTGCAAAAGATTTTTTAAACGTATCTTACGACCCAACGCGTGAACTCTATGAAAGTGTGAATAAAGACTTCAGCAAATATTGGGAAAGCCGTACAGGTCAAAAAATTAATTTTAAACAATCTCACGGTGGTTCTGGCAAACAAGCGCGTGCAGTCATTGATGGCTTAGATGCCGATGTGGTGACTTTAGCACTTGCAGCGGATATTGATGTGATTGCAGAAAAAGCCAAACTTTTACCTGCAGATTGGCAGAAGAAACTTCCACAAAACTCAACGCCATATACCTCAACGATTGTATTCTTAGTCCGTAAAGGCAACCCAAAAGCGATTAAAGATTGGGGCGATCTAGTTAAACCAGGCGTGGGTATTATCACCCCAAACCCGAAAACCTCAGGCGGTGCGCGTTGGAACTATTTAGCTGCGTGGGCTTGGGCAAAACATCAAGCGGGTGGTAATGATACAACGGCTCAAGAATTCGTCCGTAAGATTTATAAAAACACCAAAGTACTCGATTCAGGCGCACGTGGTTCGACTACGACCTTTGCTGAACGTGGTATTGGTGATGTATTGCTGGCTTGGGAAAATGAAGCACATTTAGCGATTCGTGAACAACCGGGTAAATTTGAAATTGTGACCCCTTCACTTTCAATTTTAGCTGAGCCCCCTGTTGCTATTTTAGAAAAAAACGCAGAGAAAAAAGGTAATCTTTATTTAGCCAAAGGTTATTTAAACTTCCTTTATTCACCACGTGGTCAGCAAATCGCGGCTCAAAATTTTTACCGTCCACGTAACGCTACAACGCTTGCACAATACGCATCAGTCTTTAAGCCACTTAAACTCGTCACCATTGATAAAGAATTTGGTGGTTGGGATAAAGTCCAAAAAGCACACTTTGAAAATGGCGGCGTGTTTGACCAAATCGTCAAAACCAACAATGGAAAATAAGACCATTCATTGACTGAATCAGGAGAACTTGACATGACACATACAGTAATTGTCCCGGGTGTAGGCGGTAGTGAACACGCACATTGGCAATCTTGGTTACAACGTCAGCTCATGTCTAGCTCTCGTGTTCAGCAAAAAGACTGGAATCATCCTGTACTAAAAGACTGGATTAAACAATTCGTTCAAACCGTACGACCTTTACAGGGTGAAATTCAAATTGTGGCGCATAGCTTTGGTTGTTTAACCACGGTGGCAGCATTGGCCTTGTATCCAGAACTTAATAAAAAAATCAAAAATTTAGTTTTGGTTGCGCCAGCCAATCCAGCACGCTTTGGAGAAAACGGCTTTGCACGCGACAGTACGACGGATTACAAAGCATTTTTTCATCAGTTAAGTATTCGTGTGCCGACAACGATGTTGATTAGTGAAAATGATCCTTGGCTTGGCTTTGAAGATGCAAAACAACTTGCTGATGCTTGGAAGCTTTACCCTGTGAATATGGGTGCTGTGGGTCACATTAATGTTGCATCAGGTTTTGGACCGTTTCCTGAAATTTTCAATTACTTAATTTCAGAAAACCACATGAAACATATCAGCTTTACTGATGAAAACAAGTATTTATTTCAATTTGCTTTTTAAGTACTGAGCATTAAGCTTGTCGCAAAATCATTTATTCAATTTTGCTGACCTTTTAAGTCAGCTTTTCTCATTTTGAGGAGTCATCATGTCGCAGCGATCCCGAGTGCTGCCAGGATTTGGTCTTTCTCTAGGCTTTACCCTAGCGTATTTATCCTTAATTGTGCTCATTCCCCTTTCGGCCGTATTTATTAAATCTTTAGGTATCGGTTGGGATGGACTATGGGAAATTTTAAGCTCAGAACGTATTTTAAAATCGTTACAACTGAGTTTTAGTGCCGCCATTATTGCTGCGTTAGTCAATGTGGTTTTTGGTTTGCTCTTAGCATGGTGTTTGGTTCGTTATACCTTCCCGGGTAAACGTATTGTCGATGCTTTGGTTGATTTACCTTTTGCATTGCCAACTGCCGTTGCGGGTATTGCATTAACTTCGTTATATGCACCGACTGGTTGGATCGGTCAGTACCTTGAACCCATTGGCATTAAAGTCGCATATACCCCAATCGGGATTACCTTGGCTCTCATCTTTATTGGTATTCCTTTTGTGGTTCGTACTGTACAGCCTGTACTGAGCGACCTAGAAACTGAACTTGAAGAAGCAGCTTCTGCACTGGGTGCAAATCGCTTTCAGATCGTGACCAAAGTGATCTTACCTATTCTATTTCCTGCACTGTTAACAGGTTTTGCTTTGGCCTTTGCACGCGGTGTGGGTGAATATGGTTCGGTGATTTTTATCGCAGGTAACCAACCCTTCAAAACTGAAATTGCGCCATTGATGATTATCTCTCGTCTTGAGGAATATGATTATGCAGGCGCGACCACGATTGCGGTTGTGATGCTGGTGATTTCTTTTGCCATTTTATTCTTAATTAACTTGGTTCAAGCATGGGCAAGTCGCCGTACAGGGAGAACTGCACGATGAATACGAACAGTAATGCGCTTGCGGAAAAATTACAGTCGCGTGATGCAACGCGTGAACCGACATGGGTTCGTTATACCCTGATCATCATTGCTTTAATTTTCTTCTTAAGCTGCCTGATTCTGCCATTGGTTTTGGTTTTCGTTGAAGCCTTTAAACAAGGTGTTGGCGTTTACTTCCAAGCACTGGTACATCCAGATACATTATCAGCAGTAAAACTTACGCTACTGACAGCTGTGATTGCCGTACCGTTGAACGTCGTCTTTGGTGTAGCTGCGGCATGGTCTGTTGCCAAGTTTAATTTCCGTGGTAAATCTATTTTAACCACGATTATTGATATGCCATTTTCAGTCTCTCCAGTTATTGCTGGCTTAATGTTGGTATTGATTTTTGGTACTCAAGGTTGGTTAGGCGGCTGGCTAATGGATAACGACATCAAAATTTTATATGCCGTTCCAGCCATTGTCCTTGCTACTGTGTTTATTACCGTTCCTTTTGTGGCACGTGAGTTGATTCCATTAATGGAAGCTCAAGGGACTGAGGAAGAAGAAGCAGCAATCGTATTGGGTGCTTCAGGCTGGCAGACCTTCTGGAAAGTGACACTTCCAAATATCAAATGGGGCTTAATCTACGGCGTGATTCTCTGTAATGCACGTGCAATGGGTGAGTTTGGTGCTGTTTCTGTAGTTTCAGGTCACATTCGTGGCGAAACCAATACCTTACCGCTACACGTAGAAATCCTTTATAACGAATATACCTTTAGTGCTGCTTTTGCTGTGTCTTCACTATTAGCGCTCTTGGCGATTGTGACCCTGATTTTAAAAACATGGGTTGAACTACGTCAGGAACGACAAGACAAGCGTAAAGAAGATTCACAAGTTTCTTAAGGAATGACCTCATGAGTATTCAAGTAAAAAATATTGAAAAACACTTTGGTGCATTCCATGCACTTAAAAATATCTCTTTAGATTTCCCTGATGGCCAGCTCGTTGCGTTGCTTGGCCCATCAGGCTGTGGTAAAACCACCCTGCTCCGTATCATTGCAGGACTTGAATCTGCCGATGGCGGTCAAGTCATTCTAGAAGGTGAAGATGCCACTAAAGTTCATGTCCGTGAACGTGAAGTTGGTTTTGTATTCCAACATTATGCACTATTCCGTCATATGACCGTATTTGACAACATTGCTTTTGGTTTACGCGTACGCCCACGTGCAACACGCCCATCTGAAGCCGAGATCAAAAAACGGGTTACTCGTTTGCTTGATCTTGTTCAGCTTGGTTTCTTGGCTGACCGTTACCCGGCTCAGCTTTCAGGTGGTCAACGTCAACGTATTGCCTTAGCACGTGCTTTAGCGGTTGAGCCGCGTGTGTTATTACTGGATGAACCTTTTGGTGCATTGGATGCCAAAGTTCGTAAAGAATTACGCCGCTGGTTACGTACCTTGCATGACGAACTCCACATTACCTCTATTTTCGTGACCCATGACCAAGAAGAAGCGCTTGAAGTGGCCGATCAAATCATTGTGATGAATAAAGGCAACGTAGAACAGATTGGCTCGCCACGTGAAGTTTATGAAAAACCTGCAACACCGTTTGTATTTGACTTTTTAGGTCAAGCCAACCGTTTTGAAGGTCAAAATAGCAATGGCCTAATACAAATTGGTGAAGACCGAATTTTGTTGCCACAAAACGCCAATGCGCCGCAAGGCAATGTCATTGCCTTCGCTCGCCCGGATGAACTGCGTATTCATGCACAACCGCAAGAAAATGCCATCCAAGCGACTTTTGTACGTGAGCTTTGGATTGCAGGTAAAGTCATTGCTGAACTGCATGACCGCCAAGGCAATCTGATCGAAATTTCATTAACGGCTGATGAAGCGAAAGCGCATCAATTCCGCCCAAATCAAACGGTATGGTTAAGTGCAACGAACTTGCATTTATTTGAAAACCAAGTTGCATAAAACAATAAGTTGGGGCCTTCACAAGCCCCACTTGCTTTTAAGGTAAAATAAAATTATGAATTTCCAACAATTAAGAATTATTCGAGAAACCGTACGTCAGAATTTTAATTTAACAGAAGCGTCTGCTGCACTTTACACCTCGCAGTCTGGCGTGAGTAAACACATCAAAGATCTAGAAGATGAACTTGGTGTACAGCTGTTTATCCGTAAAGGTAAACGTCTACTCGGTTTAACCGAACCAGGCCAGTCATTATTGGGTATCGTTGAACGCATGCTTGTAGATGCAGACAATATTAAACGTCTGGCAGATGACTTCAACAAAGTAGATGAAGGGACATTGACGATTGCGACCACACATACGCAAGCACGTTATGTCTTGCCGCCGATTGTGAACCAATTTAAAAAAGAATTTCCAAAAGTTCATCTAATTTTGCAACAAGCAAGCCCTGTTGAAATTACAGAAATGCTCCTTCAAGGTGAAGCGGATATCGGGATCGCAACCGAATCATTAACCAATGAAGATAACCTGGCAAGCGTGCCTTACTACAACTGGCAACACAGCATCATTACGCCTAAAGAGCACCCACTGACCCAAAAATCAAATATCACCATTGAAGATTTATCGAACTATCCAATTATTACCTATCACGGTGGTTTTACAGGTCGTTCAAAAATTGATAAAGCCTTTGAAGATTCAGGCTTTGATGTTGATATCGTGATGTCCGCACTTGATGCAGACGTTATTAAAACCTATGTTGAACTTAATATGGGAGTGGGTATTGTCAACGATGTGGCATATAACCCAGAACGTGATTACCGTTTAAAACAAATTCCTACCGATATTTTTGGTGTTAATACCACTTGGATTGCTGTTCGCAAAGGACATTTACTACGCGGTTATGGCTATGAGTTTATTTCTTTATGTTCACCAGATGCTGACATCAAAGCGTTGAAAAAAGTCGCTTACCCAGAAGACTGATAGACCAATTAACGAATTAAAGAGAACACCTGCTGTCCTCTTTTTTTGGTAAACACATATTTTATCTAGGTTTTCTTGGCTTTATTTTTAACTGTGATTAAAATACATCCAACACAATAAAAATTAAAACCTCATTACTTCCGACCCATAAGCCAGGACTTTATGAAAAATCAATTCGTCGCAGTGGCAGTCGGTATCGTCTGCCCCATACAGATCATGTATGCAGCAGGGATAGAAAACTCAGATCAATCGATCTCGGCCTTTCTTGAACCCGGAAATTATACTGAAGCCAGTTTCGCTTATGTTGATGCTCAAATTGACGGGAAAGTACAGAACCAAGGTTTAATTAGTGAATTGGGCATCACTGATTTTTCTACAGGGAATCTCGCCCATCAACAATTTTCTGGGAAATTGGCACTTAAAATTCAACCGCATGAAAATATTTCTGCGGGGGTGATTTATGAGCAACCCTTTCATACCGATATCAGTTATCAATATAGTCCTCGCTTACCAGATAGCTCAAATATCGATATTGAAAGCGCCGACATTAACTTTAGAACGCATAACCTAACTGGACTGGTAGGCTATCAACCCAATAATAATTGGAATATTTATAGTGGTTTAAGCCTACAAACATTTAAGGGTGATTTAAAAATTTCTGGGCAACAATATGCTGCTCTCAATGGCTACCATGCCGATTTTAAACAAGATGAAGCGCTTGGTTGGCTGCTCGGATTCAGTTATCAAATCCCTGAATATGCTATTAAAACTAGCCTAACCTATCGTTCAAAAATCAAACATGAAAATAAGACCTCTGAATCAACTTTATATTCAAATGGTCCTTTTCAATTAGTACTTGACACCCATACCTCCATTCAAACGCCACAAAGCGTCAATTTTGAATTTCAAACAGCCATTAGCCCACACAATGTTGTATATGGCACAGTTCGGTGGATTAATTGGAAAGATTTCAACATTCAGCCACCGCAGTTTAATGCCGTGCTTCAATATGCAGCACTCGATCCACAATACCGTGATTTAGCTGATATCCAATTGGTGGAATATCAGAAAGATCAATGGTCAGGAAAGTTAGGGATTGCACATCAATTGAATCCGAGTTGGCTCGCTGCTGCAGAGTTTATTTGGGACAACGGGACAGGAAATGCGGCGTCTACCTTAAACCCAAGTGATGGCTATCGAGGTTTAGGTTTAGGTTTAGGTATGATGCATAAATTTAACCCGAACAATTTTCTAGCGACGGGGCTGTATTATATGAAACTCTCAAAACCATCGAATACTGAAACATCTCATATTTCAGGTCTTGCCAGCGTCTCAGACAATGATGCCATGATCTATGGTCTGAAATTTGGTCACAGATTTTAAACGCCTTCTAAAAACAAAAAAAAAAACGAGCCGAAGCTCGTTTTTTTTTGTTTCAGTAAGAACTTACCAATGGTAGCTCACACCTACTTTACCTACTGGAAGCCATTCATATTTGTCATCTTGTTCGATGCTACGTTCATGGTCAGCAAGTAATTCGCGGTCAGCAGCAGTACCACCAACAGCCGTTAATTTTGCAGTTGGGTTACCAGTGTAATAAGCACCTACTTCACCGAATACGCCCCAGTTTTTATTTAATTTTGGTGCAAAACCAAAACCTAGGTATGGTGCGATATCGTTATCGTAAGACACTTTACCGTTTAGGCGTTCGAAAGAAGTTTCTTTACCATCAATTTCGATTTCACCGCTTTTCGCTGTAGATTTCAAACCATATTCAGTGTCAATATAACCTACACCCGCAGCAACATAAAGGCCTTGAGCCCATGGATTAGCACTTGCACCCCAAGGACGAACTTCTGCATTTAAATAACCAACTTTGTTATCCATATCCATGTCGTATTTTACGCCATCGACAGATAAGTCATCAGACCATGAAATATCACCACCGTTATAACCTAATGCAAGGCCGACGTATGGGTTCGCAGTCCAAAGTAACGCACCACCATAACCAGTCGTACCCACTTCTAGACGAGCGCCAGTTGGGATAAGTTGGTTTTGATCAAATGCATAGCCATCATGAACTACAGAGGTATCTGCCATTGCAGTACCTGCAGCAGTAAGTAGAGCAGCTACTGTTAATAAACGTAATGATTTCATGTGTTTCTCCTCAAAATAAACTCTTATTCAGATTTTACAGACTTGTTATATGGCACATGTTAAAAGGAAACACAGCTCAACATTTATGCAAATTTACTGATTTTTTGTTAACTTTTGATACATTTAGATTTTAATATTGATTAATAAAGAGTTTTTGTTTCATTTTTTTAAATATAATAATGATGTTAAGGAAGAATTCTGTATATTTTGCGTATTTTTTATACAAACCTTATGAAAATGCTAAATTCATCACTCTTAATTTCTTGGATTTAGTGCTTGCTTAATAATTAATTCCGATCCTAGGCCGATTTACCATCTATTTTTAACTCGATTTAGTGTAAAATCTTGGAAAATTTTTTTCTGGATGGAAGAACATGTCTCAGCTTTCAACAATCATTGAACAAGCGTTTGAAGACCGTGCTAATTTCACTGCAGCTGACTGTCCTGCTGAAGTACGTACAGCAGTAGAAGAAGTGATCGCTGGCCTAGATAACGGTACATTACGTGTTGCTGAAAAAATTGATGGTGAATGGATTGTTCATCAATGGGTGAAAAAAGCCGTTTTGCTTTCATTCAAATTGAACGACAACAAACCAATGGAAGCTGGTGACTTACGCTTCTATGACAAAGTTGATACTAAGTTCTCTGACTGGACTGAAGAACAATTTAAAGCTGCTGGTGTACGTGTAGTACCGCCTGCTGTAGCACGTAAAGGTTCTTTCCAAGCAAAAAATGTTGTATTGATGCCTTCTTATGTGAACATCGGTGCATATGTTGACGAAGGTACGATGGTTGATACATGGGCAACTGTTGGTTCATGTGCTCAAATTGGTAAAAACGTACACTTATCTGGTGGCGTTGGTATTGGTGGCGTTCTTGAACCACTTCAAGCGAATCCAACAATTATTGAAGACAATTGCTTTATCGGCGCGCGTTCTGAAATCGTTGAAGGTGTGATCGTAGAAGAAGGTTCTGTGATTTCAATGGGCGTATTCATTGGTCAATCGACTAAGATTTATGACCGTGAAACTGGCGAAATCCATTACGGTCGTGTTCCTGCTGGCTCTGTTGTGGTTTCTGGCAGCCTGCCTTCTAAATGCGGTAAATACAGCCTATATGCTGCAGTAATCGTGAAAAAAGTTGACGCGAAAACTCGTGCGAAAACAAGCTTGAACGAATTATTACGCGAAGACTAAGTTTTATTTCAGCGGAGCATTCGTGTTCCGTGGAGCTTCTATCGCTCCTCGTCTCTACGGTTAGCAATAATCGTAGAGATTTTTTGTTTTTTTATATCTGGTTAATTTTGTTATGAGTACCCTTCGATCTTCCGCTATTCCTGTTTCTGATCCGTCTGCGGGTTTACGTATTACGGAGATTTTTTATTCATTGCAAGGTGAAGCCAATACCGCAGGTTTGCCTACGGTCTTTATCCGCTTGACGGGCTGTCCCTTACGTTGCACTTATTGTGATACAACCTATTCGTTTGAAGGCGGTGAACGCCAATCATTAGAAGAAATTATTCAAACCACTTTAGATTTTAAAACCCCTTATATTTGCGTGACGGGTGGTGAGCCGCTTGCTCAACCGAACGCCCTTCCCCTCATGACTCGTCTGGCCGATTTAGGTTGCGAAGTCTCTTTAGAAACCAGTGGTGCTTTAGATGTGTCTAAAGTTGACCCACGTGTTTCAAAGGTTATGGATTTAAAAACCCCGACATCGGGTGAAGTTGCACGAAACTTGCTTAGCAACTTCGACCATTTAACAGCGCATGATCAAATCAAATTTGTGATTTGTAATCGTGAAGACTATGAATGGTCAAAACAGCAAGTTGAGCGCTATAAACTAAACGAAAAAGTTAGCACCATTTGGTTCTCTCCGGCCTTTGCCGTTGAAAAAGGTGCTGTTCGTTTGCCTCAGCTTGCACGTGATTTAGCACAATGGATTTTAGAAGACCATCTCCCTGTTCGCTTCCAATTGCAATTACATAAATTGCTTTGGAACGATGAAACTGGTCGTTAAGTTTTAAAGAATTATTTGGAGTAATGCATATGCGCCCTCGTGCCATAGTTTTATTGTCTGGCGGCTTAGACTCAACCACTTGTTTAGCTTGGGCTCAAGCGCGTTATGAATGTATCGCCTTGAGTTTTATGTATGGTCAACGTTCTACGACAGAACTAGATGCTGCTCGTGAGTTAACTAAGCAGGCTGGTGTAGAACATCGTGTTATTAATATCGATTTAGGTAACTTAGGTGGCTCTGCGTTAACTGACCATAGCATTGAAGTTCCTGATCATGAACAAGCCGGTATTCCTGTAACTTATGTACCAGCGCGTAACACGATTTTCTTGTCCTATGCTTTAGCTGCGGCGGAAGTTTTTGGTGCAGAAGCGATTGTCATTGGTATTAATGCAGTTGATTACTCAGGCTATCCAGACTGCCGTCCAGAGTTTATCGAAGCATTTGCCAACATGGCTCGCCTTGCAACAAAGGTTGGCGTTGAAGGAAAACCACTTAAATTTGAAACACCTCTGTTACATTTATCCAAAGCAAATATCATTCGCTTAGGTATAGAACATGGCGTAGACTACAGTCAAACGGTGTCTTGCTATCAAGCAGATGACCAAGGTCGTGCTTGCGGTAAATGCGATAGCTGCCGTCTTCGTAAACAAGGTTTCGTTGACGCAGGTGTTGAAGATCCGACACGTTACATACCGAAATAACAAGGTAGGGTTTATGAAAAATTTAAAATCAAACATTATTCTTTCTGCTGCTTTCTCTGCAGCTGCATTGTTTGCTTCAGTTGCACACGCTGACAACGAAAAGCTTCAACAAGCATATAAGAGCACTAACGTTAAATCTTCGTTAATTAATGTTTGTAAAGAAGAAACAGGCAAAGGTAAAAAACTAACTGCCGCTGAAGTTAGCAAATACTGTACTTGTGCTGTTGAAGCAGATGGTCGTTTAACCAATGCTCAAAAATGGGAAATCCAAAGCACAATCAACCAGAAGAAAAGTCCTGCAACACTCGCTTTTGTTCAAAAACAAAATAAAGACCTTCAAGCATGTTTCGGCCCTCAGTTAACAGGTAAATTAAAAACTTTAACTGAAGAAGCAATGAAATCTGCTCAAGCGAAAAAATAATTTTCGTCTTAAAAAAGCCTGCAAATGCAGGCTTTTTTATTGCTTTAAGTTCAAAGTAAATTCTGTATGATGGTCATATTTCACATACTTTGTTTAAGCCCATTTAGGGATAAGACATGAAAAAGGAAATCTTCATGACTGAAATTAGCTTACCAAATCAAACCTTCCCAACCACCTCAGGTGAAGTCAACCTTGCAGAACTAAACAATGACTGGCTGATCATCTACTTCTACCCTAAAGATTCAACACCAGGATGTACGACGCAAGCCATTGGGTTTTCATGCTTAAAAGATCAGTTTGATGCGCTTAATACACCAATCTACGGCATTTCTCGCGACTCGGTTAAAGCCCATCAAAACTTCACTGAAAAGCAAAATCTAAGCATTGATTTAATCAGTGATAAAGAAGAAGTGCTATGTCAGCATTTCGATGTGATTAAAGAAAAAAATATGTATGGCAAAAAGGTTATGGGCATCGAACGCTCAACCTTTATTTTCCATAATGGAAAGCTGGTAAAAGAATATCGTAAAGTCAAAGCTGCAGGCCATGCAGAACAAGTCTTAGAAGATTTAAAAGCATTACAAGCTGCATAAAATTAATGATTTGAGCCCGCTCCTTTAGGAATGGGCTCAAATTTAATGAGGACATATAACTAGAGCAATAATGAAATTGCAATTCCCCACATCACAACGCCAATAATAAAGTCTAAAACTTTCCATGCCTTTGCACTTTGGAAGAGCGGTAATAAATAGCGCGCACCAAATCCGAGGACAAAGAAAAACACCCATGAAGCTGTAATTGCCCCAATCGCAAAATATACGGCTGTCGATTCAAACTTCGTTGAAATAGACCCAATCAGCACAACCGTATCGAGATACACATGTGGATTTAACCACGTTAAAGCCAAGCAAATCAGTATCAACTTCAATAGTTTGGTTTCATTCTTCTCACTGGGCGCTAAACTGCTCGAAGTTTTAAAGGCTTGCAGAAAATGCTGTGCCCCATAAACTGCTAAAAAGGTTGCGCCCAAATATTTCGCCCCACTCACAATTTCCGGATGACTTTCAACCAATTGGGAGAATCCGAGCACACCTAGTAAGATGAGTATCGAATCAGAAGCAGCGCAAATAGCACAAAGCCAAAAAACATACTGCTTTTTTAACCCCTGCTTGAGAATAAACGCATTTTGCGCACCAATCGCGATAATTAGGCTAAATCCAACTGCGAGCCCTTGCATATAACTGTGCAACATTTTTAACTACACTTTCAAAGCTTTAAATGAATGTTGCTATTATCTAAGCTTATTGCTAAAAATAAGTATTTATAAATAAATATCAATATAACTAAGTTTTTCTTAATTTATAAAATTTCTAATGCTCATAGGTGACTCATGTTACAAAGCAAACATAGTGAAGCTTTTCTTGCGGTTGCTGAAACAGGAAGCTTTGAACAAGCGGCACTGCGTTTAAACATTACGGCATCTGCGGTCACGCTCAGGCTGCAAACCTTAGAAAAGAAATTAGGTCATGTACTCATTGTACGTGAACGACCCTGCCGCCCAACACTCGCGGGCCAATCATTATTACATTATTTACAACACAGCAAATTACTAGAACATAATTTTCTGCAAAATCTAACAGGACAAACGGCGAATGCTTTCTATCAAGTCAATATTGCGACCAATGCTGACTCACTTGCGACATGGTTGCTTCCGCTACTCAAAGATCTCTTAATTGAAGAAAAAATCGTGATTCATTTTCAGGTCGATGATCAGTCACAAACACATCATTTATTAGAAGCCGGTTTGGTCAATGCCTGTGTCACAACAGAATCAGAAGCCATGAAGGGCTGCGTCGCAGAATATCTGGGAGAAATGCATTATCGCTTTGTAGCAACCCCTGATTTTATCCAAAGATGGTTCGGTCAAGGTGTGACGCGAAATGCGTTAAGGGCTGCGCCTGCACTGATTTTTAATGAGAAAGATGACTTACATACACAATCGATTCAGAAGAATTTCGGACTCAACCCTTCACAATATCCACATCATTTCATTCCCTCTTCAACGGCATTTTTTGATGCCATTACGATGGGCTTGGGCTATGGATGGTTACCCGACTATCAAAGTAAAGACTTATTAGCAGCGGGAAAATTGATAGAGCTTTCAACAGAACTCAGTATTGATCTAGCTTTGTATTGGCATCATTGGAACCAACAATCTGTTCAATTACAAAAATTGACTGCTGTTGTGCTGCAACATGCCAAAGATCATATGTGTTAAACCCTGTAAGACTGCGGTTATTCAAGCCGCCATTGGCCTTTGAGCTGAATCAGTACTTGCTCACCAACTCCACCGAGTGCTTTACGCATACCAAAATCACTACGCTTAATGGTTGCTAAAGATTGAACATCCAACACTTTTGGATTTTGCGGACTTGGGGTAAGTGTAGTATCGAAGATCACAGGTTTAGTGATACCACGAATGGTCAGATCCCCTCGAATCATATATTTCGCATAAGCCACGGGTTCGATTTGTTTACTGACAAACTTCACTTGCTTAAATTCAGCGGCATCAAAATATTCACTTCCCAAGATTAATCCCTTTAAGCTTGGGTTACTAAAACTGATGCTATCTACATCTAACACCAAATGAGCTGAACCTTTATGTGGAATTTCAGGATCAAACTTAAGGTTCGACTGAACCTTATTAAAGCGCCCTTCAACAATCGACAGCCCCACAGATTTAATACCAAAAGTGACCTGACTATTAGGCGTTAGCGTCCATTCAGCAGCATGTAGGGGCAATACGCAGCATAAAGCGAAGGCTCCCATATATTTTGCTAACGTTCCGTGACGCAAATTCATGTTTTTCTCCTGAATAAAACACAGCCTAAAATCACTACAACGTTTATTTTTTTGCTCCATTGTAGTGCTAGAAATTTTAGCGTTTTTTTATAGCAGATTTGTTTTATCCTGAGTCATAAATTTGTGTTGAAGTTGTTTATAAATGTCTGTCTGTTGAAATTTTTGCAAAAATTCGACGGTACCTTGAGGAAAAGCATCATGCTGAATTTCACCACGATAATACGCCTCGCGTACCGGTGTCGCAGAGATCGCCCCTTCTAGACTATCCAGCTCAACCATTTCCCATTCGGGGAAGAATTTTAAATAATAAGAAGAATCATCTTTAAAATGTCCAATCAAACCGACTTTTGCATTCGTTTCAACTAAATCATTCACCAAAGATTTGACTAACTTTTGCCATTTTTCATCGTTATATACATCTATCACATGCACAAACTTGATTCGCTTCTGATCTTGCTCTGAAAAATTTGACAGGATCATCTGCTCACGTTCTGACGCTAAAAATGGATTTTTGATATTACGTTCATTTTGCGCCGAACCAAGCGCCAAAAGCACATAATGACTCTGTTGCAAAGCTATTTTAATGGTTTGCAAATGCGCTAAATGGAACGGCTGAAAACGCCCAATGAAAACCAAATAATCAAATGTATATTTCATATCAAATCAAACTTTTTATGAACTGAGCAGTTGTGCCACAGGCTGAAATATGCGACATAATGTCGAGCATAAAATCAAAACGAAACTTTTACGCAAGGATAGTACGATGACACTGAGCTGTATTCAACAACCCCATGAACATTTGAATGCGAATTTGGACAATGGCGTACTGACCTTAGCCATTAACCGACCTCAGGCGAAGAACGCGCTGTATACAGAATTATATCTGTGGATTGCAAAAGCATTAGATGAAGCTGATCAAGATACTTCAGTGCGTGTAGTTGTACTCCGTGGTCAAGATGCGGACTTCAGTGCGGGCAATGACATGCAAGATTTTATGAAATCTGCTGCTCAAAAAGGACAAGCTCCAGCTTCAGAAGGCGCACCGTTCATTTTATTAAAATCTGCTGCTCAATTTTCTAAGCCGCTGATCGCTGCGGTTCGCGGTGTTGCCATTGGGATTGGTGTTACGATTCTGCTTCATTGCGATCTTGTCTACAGCGACAATACTGCCCTATTCCAAATTCCGTTTGTGAGCCTTGGTCTATCGCCTGAAGGTGCATCAAGCAAGCTATTGGTTCAACAAGCCGGCTACCATAAAGCGGCGGAATTACTGTTAACTGCTCAGAAGTTTGATAGTGCGACAGCGCTTTCAGCAAATTTGGTCAATAGCATTGAAGAAGATGCTTATGCGACAGCTGCGAAAAAAGCAGCACAGTTATCTGCACTTCCACTAGCGTCTTTGGTTCAATCAAAAGCATTAATGAAACATAATGTAGATGAAATCGTGGCATGGATTGACCATGAAGCTGAGATTTTCATGGATCGAGTAGGTTCTCCAGAAATGATGGAAGCTGTTGCAGCCTTTATGCAAAAACGCAAACCTGACTTCTCTCAGTTCAATTAATGTTTTAATGGAACGTAAAAAACCACTCATATTTGGGTGGTTTTTTTCATCTTAGCCCCAATCTATTTTCTAAATTTAAAAACTGGATGTTTCCACATGACTGCAGCATCACAAACTGAAACTAAACCTGAAAAGAAACGCTACTACGAGCCTGCGCCTGAAGGCATCGATATCGAGAATTTTAAAAAAATTGTACAAAGCCGTCGTTCTGTACGTAAGTTTACCGACAAGGCCATTCCAAACGATGTTTTAGATGAATGCTTAGACCTTGCCCTGCTTGCGCCAAATTCATCAAATTTACAGCCTTGGACATTCTATGTCGTTCAGAACCCTGCAAAGAAAAAACAGTTGGTGAAAGCTTGCTTAGGGCAACTTGCGGCAAAAACTGCTGCTGAATTGATTGTCTGTGTCGCGCGTACCGACCGTGTAGATGAAATGGCAAAACGGAATATTTCGGAATTTCCATTTCCTGAAGCACCTGCAGCGGTACAGAAGTATTACAAGTTTATTCCTTATAACTATAAAACTGGTTACTTCAACGCCCTAGGTAACTTTAAGAAAGTTGCTTTCAAAGTTGCACGTACACTGGATAAACAATTGCCTGTAACAGCTTTTAATGAAGCAGATGCAAAAATTTGGGCGAGCAAAACCACAGCATTGGCTTGTGAAAACTTAGTTTTGGCTTTACGTGCCTATGGTTTTGACAGTTGTATGATGGAAGGTTTTGATGAACCTTTGGTGAAGAAGATTTTAGGATTAAATGCCCAGCAATACCCAGTGATGGTGATTGGTGCAGGTGAACGTGCTAAAGATGGTGTGTTCTTCCCGCAGTATCGTTTTGACCGTGATTTATTTATTCAGAAGGTTTAACTTGCTTTCAATTGAATACTCACAACCTCAATTAGCTACGTGACTTTAGTGTATAACGCGTAGGTATTACGTTACTTTGAAGGATCAAAGTAACCAAAATCCCTTTTTAGACAGAAGATTCATCCTTGAATCTCTGTCTAACGGGTGACATCCATGTCACCCTTCGTGTATCTACTTTTTTCTATAACTTAAAAATTTAAAAGCATCATTAAAATTGAATATCCACCATTTGAATAAACTCAAATGCCGGCTCTTCATAAGGATGACTTACTTTTAAAGCCCTTGCGACCTCACTCGCCTTCTCTTCAGGCACGATGGTTTCCACACGCCATTCAGGGATAGATTCAAGCTGATCCAACTCACCAATAAATGGATTTGCACCTTTTACAGGTTTAAACTGCCCTGTTCCAATTACTTGCCAAGCGCAGTGTTCATAGTTGCCTATACCGCCTGCTCCTGCTTCAAATACGGCCAGTTTAGTCGACTCTAAGTGAGACTCAGGTACATAATAAATCAGTTTTAACATTGGTTATTCCAGACGCTATTGTGCAGTTACATTATTTAAAGCACTGTAAATCATTTTCAATGCAACATTATTCGATGCATGCGGATAGGTAGCATATAAACCTAATTTCGGTAATTCCACATCAGTTTGAATGACTTTGACCGAATCATTTAAAAACTTGAGTAAATATTCAGGCACAAAACTCAGTCCCATGCCCATATTAATCAAATTTAAATGCTGCATGACATTGGTCACCCACAGCATGTGATCATGTTGTTGCTGATCAAAAGGAATCAAGGCATTTAAGGTATCGTAAAATACAGGGGAAGCATTTTGTTCACACATAATAATGGTGTGATTTTTTAACTCTTGAAGTTTTAAGATGCGATCTGATGGGTGCAGATGCGCTGCGCCAACCAAATAAATTTGCTCACTTAAAACCTGAATATTGGTAAAGTCGTCATGGCTTAAGTGGTAACGAGTAAAACTAATATCCAATTCAGTATTTTTAAGTTTTTGAATCTGCTCAGTACACGTCAAGCTATGTAAATGAATTTTTAAATCAGGAATATGCTGTTTTAATTGCGCCAAAATACTCGGCATAATTTTCAATTCTGCGACATTTAAAAAGCCAATATGTATCTGATTATTTTTGGCTTGCGCCACGTGGCGAGCTGCTGCTACAGCTTGTTTGGCATTTTCTAGTGCTTGCTCGGCATATTTCAGAAAAGCCTGCCCTTCATCGGTCAGTAAGACTTTGCGAGCAGAACGTTCAAATAATTGCACCCCAACTTCCTGTTCTAAATCTTTAATTTGCTGACTGAGCGATGGTTGTACTGTAAATAGTTTTTCCGCTGCCTTAGTGAAACTTTGTTCTTTCGCCACCGTCACAAAATAACGTAAATGTCGTAATTCCATTCGCTTCACTCCACACACTCACTACATCACCCGTGTCATGCAGTCAAAATACCAATAGATCTATAGTTTATATGAATATCCATTCTACTCAGAAAATCATTTGCCTAGACTGCGGACTATTCCAAGTTTGCGCTTCACATACACATGGAGTTTTGTATGACACAGCAATTCGATACCGATGTTCTGATTATTGGCACAGGGCCTGCGGGTTCTACTTTAGGTTTAGCCTTGGCAAATTATGGCATTCAGGTTCAGCTTTTTACCCAATTTAATTGGTTAGCCAATAGTCCTCGTGCCCATATTACCAACCAACGTGCGATGGAAGTGTTACGTGACTTAGGTATCGAAGAACAAGTTCTCGACATTGCCACACCTTGGGAACAAATGGGTGAAAGCCTCATTACCACAAGTCTTGTCGGTGAAGAAATTGCCCGTATGAGTGCTTGGGGCACGGGCGATGAACGTCATGGCGATTATATTAAAGGCAGCCCTTGTCCATTGGTTGATCTCATTCAACCGAAAATGGAAGCTTTATTAGTTAAAAATGCGGCTGAACGTGGTGCGATTTATAATTTTAATACTGAATATTTATCGCATGTACAAGATGAACATGGCGTAACTGCAACATTCCTTAATCGTATTACCCAGACTGAATTTAGCTTACGTGCCAAATATTTAATTGGTATGGATGGGGCTCGTTCTAAAGTGCTTGAGCAACTTGATTTACCGCTTGAAGGTGTGATGTCACGCGCCGGTACGGTATACGTGACCTTTAAAGCAGATCTTTCACAATATGTGAAAAACCGCCCTGCTATTTTGCAATGGATTGTTAACCCTGAAGCGAGCTTTGGTGATTTGGGCATGGGCTTACTCCGTGCCATTACACCTTGGAATGAATGGATTATGGGTTGGGGCTTTGATATTTCCAAAGGCGAACCACAAGTCACCGAAGAACAAGTTCGTGCGCGTTTAAATGCCTTTGTTGGTGCAGAAGTTGAAAATGTCGAAATTCAAAAACTGTCTTATTGGTATGTGAACCAAACATGGGCAACTGAATATTCAAAAGGTCGTGTATTCTGCGGTGGTGATGCGGTGCATCGTCATCCACCATCAAGTGGCTTAGGTTCAAATACCTGTATGCAAGATGCTTTTAACCTCGGTTGGAAATTGGCGTATGCCATCAAAGGTTGGGCTGCTCCTGCTCTACTTGAATCTTATACCACTGAGCGTGCGCCTGTCGGCAAGCAAATCGTGGCGCGTGCCAATCAATCTCGCTTTGACTATAAGCATCTCAAAGAGGTATTTGGTTTTGACCAAGGCATCACAACTCAAGCTCAAATGATGCAACGTATTTTTGCGGAAGATGAACAAGCTGCAGAAATTCGTCAAAAGCTATATCAAGCCTTAGAAATTAAAAACTTTGAGTTTAATGCCCAAGGTGTAGAGTTGAATCAGCGCTATACATCCAATGCCATGATTGCGGAATCTGAGCCTGAGATCTTTGCCAAAGATCAACAGCTTTACTTGCAAGCAACCACGCGTCCGGGGGCTAAAGTTCCACATACTTGGATTATTGATGCCAAAGGCTATAAGCAATCAACTCTAGATATTACTGGGCATGGTCGTTTCACTCTACTGACAGGTCTTTCAGGCAAAGGTTGGAAATCTGCTGCTGAATCGTTGAATCTACCTTATTTAGATGTGATTCAAATTGGATCACGTGAATATCGTGACGTTTATGGGACATGGAATGCGAAATCTGAAATCCATGAATCAGGCGCTGTCTTAGTTCGTCCAGATGGTTATGTCGCTTGGCGATACCAAGACAGTACTAATGCTGCTTTTGATTATGAAAATACGTTGAAGGCGGTGTTAAAACAGATTCAATTGGCTGTTTAATCAAAAAAACCACCTTCGGGTGGTTTTATTAATTCAATACTTTAGGATTTTTCTTTCCTACAATGTTGTTTTTTTCTACACCTATTTCAGCTTTATCTAACAACAAGACTAAATTTTGTGTTCGATGATTTGAACTTTTTGGCACAAAACTATTTTGACTATATCCATTTTTATAAACGCAAATCGACCAACTATATTTTGCTGGAAATATATGAATAAATTGCAAACTTTTCTCTGCAGAAAATGTAGCAATTCCTTCCTGTGTTTTTTTTAATGTAGATTCAGTAAAAGACTTGCCTTGCCATGTTGTAAGATTTAAAAATACTTCTGCATCGTCCAACTTTTCATTTTGCTCATTGATAACAGTTATATTAATTTTCGGATGCTTCGTTTTTAAAATAGGAAAGCACCCACTTAACAATGTTGACGGAAACATAAAGCCTAAAAGTAAAAATATTTTTATATCTTTTAATAATAAAAATTGTTTAAAGCTCATTATTAATTTTTGCAGTTTTTTAATTATGCATTAGTTTACATAAAAAACCGCCTTACAGCGGTTTCAATTGTTCAAATATTACATCTGTAAAGCATAACCCAAAACTAAAAACACCAACTGCAAACACACCACTGCACCAAAAAGCTTCCAGCCCTTTTTACGCAGCGCAGACTTATCCACTGCTGAATATTCTACTATTTTAATCATGTCATCACCTCATCATGAGTGTTGATACTGAACACGTTTAGTTATCCATCTTTCTTTTATCTTGCTGTCTTTTATCTTGCATAGTTATTGTGCATAAATTACACACTAGCATGTTTCCACAAATATAAAAGCAAAATCTAAACCAAGTTCAGTGGGAGAAATAAAAATTTAAAACCAACAAAAAACCACCCGCAGGTGGTTCAAAAAACGAAAGCGATTATATGTGTAAAAACAAGCATTCACAATAATTAATATATCTTTTGGTAAATTTTAACCATAAAAAAGCCACCCGAAGGCGGCTCTTTTCTATGATTCATCTATCTAAGATTAACCAATAAATTTACGTGCATTACGGAACATACGTAACCAAGCACCATCTTGATCCCAATCTTCTGGTTTCCACGAATGCTGAATCGCACGGAAGTTACGTTCAGGGTGCGGCATCATAATCGTTGCACGGCCGTCTTTAGACGTTACACCTGAAATCGCTTCTGGCGAACCATTCGGGTTCATTGGGTAATGCTGCGTTGGGTTGCCTTGGCTATTGACATAACGCAAGATCACTTGATCGCCTGCATTCAATGCTGCAATGTTTTCCGCACTAGCAACCACACGGCCTTCACCATGTGCAACAGCGATAGGAAGAATCGAACCTTCCATGCCTTCTAACAATACAGAGTTAGATTTTTCAACGCGTACGTTAACTGCACGCGCTTCAAACATCTCAGATGTATTACGGTGGAAACGAGGCCAAGCTTCTGCGCCAGGAATAAGCGGTGCAAGCTGAGACAACATTTGGCAGCCGTTACAGATACCTAGAGAGAATGTTTCATCACGGTTGAAGAATTTCTCAAATTGGTCACGAAGTTTAGGATTGAACAATACAGATTTAGCCCAACCGCCGCCTGCGCCCAATACGTCACCGTAAGAGAAACCGCCACACGCTACTAGACCTTCAAAGTCATCAAGACTGATACGGCCAGCAAGCAAGTCACTCATGTGTACGTCTACGGTATTGAAGCCGACTTTATCGAATGCAGCAGCCATTTCTACATGACCGTTTACACCTTGTTCACGCAGAATCACCATGTTTGGACGGCGTTCATTGATGTACGGCGCTTCGATTGGCTCGTTCAAATCAAATGTTGGTTTTGCAATTAAACCTGCATGTGATTTGTCCGCGATTAACGCATATTCTTGATCCGCAGTTTCTACGTTGTCACGTAGACGTTGGATTTGATGCGACACTTCTGTCCATGCTTGCTGTAATTCAGCACGGTCTAAGCTCAAACCATTTACAGTTAAAGTATCTGTATCGTTTACAGTACCTACAACTGCAATTGCATCACGCAATGAAGACGCTGCAACTTCAGCTTCTAAGGCAGCCCAATCCGCTTTGCTGATTTGAAGCACAGCACCAATTTCTTCTGCAAACAAACTTGCTGTAGATTGATCTTCAAGTGCTGCACCTAGGCGTGAAGCGAACATCATTTCTGCAACAGTTGCCAATAGACCGCCATCACCGATGTCATGGTACGCCTTGATTAGACCACGGTTGTTCCAGTCTTGAACCAATGCAAAGAATGCTTTGAAGTCATCGAAGCTATCTACATCAGGTGTTACAGAACCAATTGCTTTATAAACTTGAGCAAGGATCGAACCGCCTAGACGGAATTGACCTTTAGAAAGATCGATACGTACCAGTACAGACTCGATATTTTTAAGTTCTGGTGTCAGTGTTTTGCGTACATCAGTCACAGGTGCAAATGCTGTGATCACGCCTGACATTGGAGAAGTTACAGATTTGTCTTCACCTTCGTCATTCCAAGTGGTACGCATAGACAATGAGTCTTTACCTACTGGAATTGCGATACCTAGTGCAGGACACATTTCCATACCGATGGCTTTAACACCTTCGAATAGCGCTTGGTCTTCACCTTGTTGACCTGCAGCAGCCATCCAGTTTGCAGACAATTTAATGTCGCTGATCTGGTCGATTTTTGCAGACATGATGTTCGAAATTGATTCTGCTACAGATAAACGTGCAGACGCCGCAGGATTTAACAACGCAACTGGTGGACGTTCACCCATTGCCATTGCTTCACCTGTATAACCGACAAGGCTCGTCGTTGTAACCGCTGCATCCGCTACAGGCACTTGCCACTTACCTACGAACTGATCACGTGCAACCATACCTGTAATCGAACGGTCACCAATGGTGATTAAGAACGATTTAGATGCAACTGTAGGGTTCTTAAGCACGCGGTAAATCGCATCTTTTAAATCTGTTACTGTTTCAGCAGTGAAGTCATCGCCTTTACGTTCAATCGTTTCGTATGAACGGCTCATACGCGGTGTACCGCCAAGCATTACTTGCATTGGCATATCCACAGCTTTATTTTCAAACAGTGGATCGTTCACAGTCAATTGGCGCGCTTCAGTTGCTTCACCCAATACGGCGAATGGGCAGCGTTCACGTGCACAGAGTGATTCAAATAACTCTAAAGAAGATGGACGAATCGCCAATACATAACGCTCTTGCGCTTCGTTCGACCAGATCTCCATTGGAGACATGCCTTTTTCCAATGATGGAATTTTACGAAGATCAAGGATTGCACCTAACTCGTGATCGTTCACAAGTTCAGGCATGGCATTTGAGATACCGCCCGCACCCACGTCATGTACAGACACGATTGGGTTATGGTCTTCCATGCGCCAGCAAGCATCGATGACTTCTTGGCAACGACGTTCCATTTCTGGGTTTTCACGCTGTACAGATGCGAAATCTAGGTTTTCACCTAACTTACCGCTGTCTACAGAAGATGCAGCACCACCGCCTAGACCGATCAACATTGCAGGACCGCCAAGTACGATTAAAAGATCGCCCGGTTGGATCGCATCTTTTTCAACGTGGTCAGGACGAATGTTACCGTAACCGCCAGCAATCATAATTGGCTTATGGAAGCCTTTTACATCGCCATTTACATTTTGTTCAAATGTACGGAAGTAACCATTTAACGCAGGACGACCGAATTCGTTGTTAAACGCAGCGCCACCCAATGGGCCTTCAATCATAATTTGAAGCGGAGATGCCATACGAGACGGCTTGCCGTAGTTTTCTTCCCAAGGCTGTTCAAAGCCCGGAATATTCAAGTTAGAAACAGTGAAACCTGTTAAACCTGCTTTTGGCTTACCGCCACGGCCTGTTGCGCCTTCATCACGGATTTCACCGCCTGAACCTGTTGCAGCACCCGCAAATGGAGCAATTGCTGTCGGATGGTTATGCGTTTCCACCTTCATTAAGATGTGTGCCGCTTGGCTCTTATACTTATAAACGTGCTGACCTGTTTCTTCGTCTTTTTTCGGATAGAAACGTTGAGTGTCAAAGCCTACGATTACTGATGCGTTGTCTTTATATGCTGACAAAACGTCATCTGGAGATTCTTTATAAGTATTTTTAATCATTTGGAACAATGACAATGGCTGAACTTCACCATCAATTGTCCATTCAGAACCAAAAATTTTATGACGGCAGTGCTCAGAGTTTGCTTGAGCAAACATCATCAATTCGATGTCATGCGGGTTACGGCCAAGCTTGTTAAACGCTGCAACTAAATAATCAATTTCTTCGTCAGATAGTGCAAAACCAAACTCAGAGTTTGCTTTCACTAAAGCGTCTTTGCCTTGACCTAAAATATCAATTGCATTTAACGGCTTTGGTTCAGTTTCAGAGAACAGCGCAGTCGCTTCTTCAATTTGATTGAAAACGCTTTCTGTCATGCGGTCATGCAATGCCAGTTTTACTTCATCAGAAACAGCATTTATGCCCTTCAAAGTAAATAAAACACCGCGTTCAAGGCGATGAACCGGTGTATTACAGTTGGCAAAAATATCTGTTGCCTTAGACGACCACGGAGAGATGGTTCCAACACGTGGCGTCACTAAAATTTGGACTTCGTCACTTGCTGCTTGGTGCAATTCAAAAGATTGACCATCGTTGAGAAGCTGTAAAGCGGATTGCTGTTGTTGCTCGTTGAGCGCTTGGTCAAATAAATAAACCAATTGGCTTTCAATTGATTGAACAGAACTAATTGACGTTAAACGTGATAATAGTTGAGTTTTCTTAAATGAAGAATGTGCAGGTGCACCGGCAACGATAAACATGCTGATTTTGGCTCCACGGGCTGGTCTTTGGGACCATGCCGCAATGTGACTTGAAGAGAGCGCATATTCTACTGCGTATTGGCAAAATCAGCTAGATGGCAAAACACGTTTCTCAGCATAATTCCTATAATAAATACTAAGAATTCCTTTATTTTCAGTTAAAAAAAATTGAATGTTTAAGTTTGACAGAATGTGTTGATAGCAATATTAAGAATACTCATAACATTGAAATATTTTATAATTTTTTTCTTACTTCAAAGAATAGATCTAAAGCATATCTATAAAAAAATGTACTTGGAAACCAATTAATTCGATTAACTGGGATAAAACCTCCTATAACCAAAAGGCCACCCATGGGTAGCCATTTAGTCAATTTATTTTAAGTATTATGGGCGTAGTGTTCCATTTGACTGAACTGCATTTTTAACTTTATTCAGACCATTACCCAAAATATCTGTTATTGCTCGACTATTGGTTTTTTGATTAAGCAGATTTATATCATCTGGACTATTGTTCACATTTGACGTAATCGTTTCTGTCGATTTTCTGACGCTGCCCGGAGCACTATTAGGTGCATTATAGGTGTCTCTAGCATTGCGAACATCCCGAAGATCTTGAGAATCAATAGATGCTGCACCACTTAATTCAAATCCAGATTGCTGATTTTTCTTTTGTACTTCATTCATATTCGTGAGTTTAACTCCATTTTGTTCAGCATTTGAGTTATCTAAATTTGCAGAATTCGCATCTGGTTTAACATTTGAAGTATTTAGATTTTCGGCTGTTCCACCTGCTCGAGCAACAACACTAAAACCAGTACCTGTGACTTGACTACCTTGATAGGTTTTAGAACTTGAGTTACTAACATCAAATTCAGCACTTACCCCACCTTCATGGCGCCAGTCTTCAGTAGTCGCAGCTCCATTATTTGTACTTGACCGTTTTACTTGTTCTGCTGGAGTATCGGCTTTTGCGCCTGTTGAAAACCCTGCTCCAACATTAAATCCAGTAGAACTTTGACTAGCTGTATTTTCGGCGGCACGCAAATTAACATGTTCGCCCTCTATAGATGTATTGTTAGCGGCAAATCGAGTACCTTCAAAGTTTGCATCACCCGTGGTTGAAATACGAATATTACCACCCGTCGAATCTAAGCTACCAACCACTGCCTGAGAACTTTGCATCTGACTGTTATTTTGTCCATAACTTGCACTCGCCTCAAAGTCGCCTTTACCTGGACCAAGTCCCAATTTGGCACTTACGTCAATATCTTTTGAAGAACTACTAGACGAATGCGTATCTCGTGCTGCATTGAAGTTTAATTCTCCAGCTTGAATCGTAATATCACCAACTGACTGGAACTGAGCACCATTTAAGGTTGTTGCATTTTCTGAAATGGAAGTTATTCCACCCTCTCGTGCAACAAAACTCGATGTTACCGCTTGCGTATCATGACTCGATTCCGAACTCACTGACCCTGTGTAAGAGGCACTAACTCCTGCAGACAGACCAGTACTTCTCGATGTGCTCTGACTATCTGCTGCAACAACTCCAACACTTGCACTTGCAGAAGCACTTACACCAGCTTCAGCAGAAGCATAGACCCCGATTCTTGCATCATGTGATGAAGAATTTTTCGAATATGTTTGAGAATCGCTCACAGCTACATCTGTAATAGTTGCCGCTTTTTGGAATACGCTACCTGCATCAACTTGCGTCGCTTCATCTACAATTCCATTTAATGCTGTTCTTGAGAATTCGCCACCAGCAGTAAATGTATTGCCTTTATTTGTAACGCTTTTGAAAGATTCTTTGCTGTCTTCAGTCGCTACACGCAAGCCAGCTCCAGCTTCTGCACTCGCCCCTGCACTTGCTTGAGCACTTCCCTGCACTGGATTAATATTACTAGCATCAGCTCCAGCACCCGCACTTGCACTCGCTCCTGCTTCTGCTTGCCCACTAATATAAACACCTGCTAATCGACTAGAACTTGAGCGCGTCTCTTCGTGCGTATCTTGCACTGCAAGATTATGTATATCCTTAGCTTCTATTTTTAAATTTCCTGCTGAAGATACATTTGCACCGTGGAAAGTTGCTGTCTCATCTACATTGATGTACATACCACCCGTACCAGAACTGAGTGATGATAAATTATGGGTTGTGCTCGACATAGATTCGGATTCTTTTTCGACCTTAGCACCAATGGTAGTTGTCGTATTAAGCTGTGCTGCGACATCTGCATTTACCCCAGTATTTACACCCATTGCACCGACAGACGCACCTACACCCACTCCTGCGTTGGCACTCGCATCTGCTTCTGAATAAATACCGCTTGATGTCACTTTTTTATCACGGCTTGCATATTCAGTATTTTGTCCAGCGGTCACATTTAAAGCTTTCGCATTAATCCCTAGGCCACCTTGAACATCAACTTTAGAACCTCGGACATTTACAGTTCCTTCTTTTGAAGTTATTAATAAGCTACCTGCAGAATTAACATTTGAACTTATGCTTGAAGTACCACCACTTTTTTCTACTTCAACGGTCTTTTCTGAGAACCTTAAACTAGCTTCTCCTTTCGCACCAACTGCTACACTTGCTTCAGCCCCAACCTTAAGTTTAGAACTCTCAGTACCTGCATTCGCTTCGGCAAAAGTATCACTTTGATCCTGTGTTGAATCTAGATACCTCTGAGTCGTTAAACTTTGAGGTGCTTCAGAATCAATTTGCTCTGCCTTCGTGCCGTAGATCGGTTTATTATTGTCTTTTTGCCCACTATTGGTTGCTTTCAAATATGTTGTGGTTGTAGTTTTCTTCTCATGGTGTTGTTCATCTTTACCATCAAGAATATCAACTCCCTTTTTGCCACTTAAAATACTTAAACTTTCTTTATCTTTAATATTTAAATTTGACCCCTCAATCACGATTTTATTTGCAGAGTCAACAACAATACTTCCTACTGTGACCTCACTTGCATTATTTGTACCTTTAAAATCTTTAGTTTCTTGAGATTGTTTACCCCAAATACCACCGCCAACACCAAAGCCTGAACGAGATGATTGTGATGTAACTTGTTCAGTATCTTGAACAGATTCAATTTTAAAATCACCACCCGTTTGTACATAAAGCTGACCGGTAACATCCAACTTACTACCTGAAATAACAGTATTTCCGCCACTAATCATTGCTGCATCTGAACCAAAACTGACATCTGAACCTTCATGATTAACAGTTTGGGAATTCATCGTACCTTTACCGATACTCTTCGTGGTTGCAATTACATTACCTTGTTCATCTTTTTGCTCATAAATAACGTCACCGCGCTTAATGTTTTTGGTTTCCGCTTTTTTAAATTCAATTGCAGAGATATTAATATCGCCATCAGCATTTAGCATAGCGGCTCCCTCAGCTTTTAATGCAGCACCAATATTATTAATATCTTTTGCAGCATCAATCACTAAAGAGTTTTTGCTTACTATACTTGCTTTTGGCCCAACAACAGTTTCGTTATATGCATCACCACCAAAATTATAAACCTTAGTAATATTATTTACCGAACCTTGAGTTGAAGTAAGGTTTATATCATCACCTGAAATTTTACCGCTTAGGTTATTAATATCGTTTAAAGAAGTAATATTTACATAACCACCTTTAACAGTGGATTCATTGTTCGTAAATGATTTTACATCCAATGAAACTTCGAGGTTACCACGCAACACAGAACCTGTAGTTTCAATATCACTGATTGTTTTAGAGCTCAAATACACTTGTGGAACAAGTACGGTTTGACCAGCAACTTTTTGTTCGACCATCCAAACAATATCGGTATGTAAATTTTTCAATTGATCCGCAGATAATGCTTTACCATATTCAAGGTTTAAAATTTCTTGACTTTCAGCAGCATTACTAAATAGACGTTGAATCATTTCAACTTGTGATTCAAATCCAGAAGCCAAGACGTTTCGCCCACCAAGCTGGTCCAATTGCTTTTGGATCAAATTCATTTCATAGCTATCATCACCTAAACGTTTTAATAATGCGTCAGGATCAATTCCTAATAATTCATTTAAATAACTTGAACCAATAACATCTGCAGATTCGCCATAAATTGGATTACGCTCTACCAAATACTGGGAAGTTGGATCTTTAGATTGAATATATTCCGTATTACGACCCGCCGGTAAATTAATATCTACAGTTGGAATTTTATCTACTGGATAAACTGGGCGTTCAACAGGCAAGGTTTCTTCAGGCTTTTCTTCTGAATCACCAGGATCAACATCATCTGCATTTTGCGTCATTTCTGCTTTATTTTCTTGACTAAGATCTTGATCAGTTTCAATATCTTTTTGATCTGATGGAGATCCTTCACCTTCGATTTTGGTTGGATCTACAGATCCCTCCTCTACACCATTTTTTGACGTATCTTGTTCAAAATTTTGAAGTTTTTCTGGAGTTATATTCCCACATTCCTTGTTACAGTCATTTAAGGGATTAGCGGGTTCAGGAGTTTTAGGATTAGAAATTGAACTATTTTCCGGTTTATCTTTTTCAGAAACATCTTGTGCATAAATTGAATTAATAAAATGCCCATTACCATCTACCTTAACGATAGCTGATGCAGCTATAACGGATTTCTTGGTCGGTTCATAATTTTCAGAATTAGTTGTAAGCGGACTACCTAAACTAAAATAATTACCCGCAATAATTTTTTTCTTAAATACATCAACAACATTAGTCATATCTTCATTTTTAACCTTATCTTTATAAAAAAGATATTGTTCTAAATCAGCAAAGAATTCATCTTGTTTAATGTTGACATTACCTGCAGCTATTTGTTTTTCGTATAACGCTTTGTCCGTGTCCGACAAAGATTCATAAAATATTTTTTGAATATAATGAACAAGATAATTAATTTCCTGATCATCTTCAATGTTTAAGCCATTGAGTTCTGTCGGTATTTTAAAGCCGCTTGTTCCATCTTTGACCAGAAAAACACCCACGTCCCATCGACTAGGCTTATCAACTTCATCAGAGATCGCCAAATACTGAACTGTCACTTTTTGATCACGAACAAGTTCTAAACTTTCATTTTTAAAGACTGCATCCTTTGCTAAATCTAAATTAATTCGGCCTTTGCCGTCAATTACACTGCCAGACGCATAAATCTGACCACCTAAATTTTGCCCAGATTTATCGACTTTAATCGTGACATTACCATCGTCTGCAATGATGCTAGCGGACTCAGTATGCTTTAGATAATTTGTTAAAGTTTTAAAATACTGATCTTCAGTTCCTTCACTATCAGGTCTAACTGACAAATCAGTATTTTTAGTCCAAATCTCGGTGATAAAGCCCGCATTAACACCATTATCATGGCCTTTATCTCCCTGGAAGGCAATCTGATTCCAGACTATGGTATTACCAAATTCATCCGTCCCAGTTTTATTTACCTTCTTTTCACTATTCCAACCAATACCGACATTTTTTGGTATTTTCCAAGTTAACTTATTTGATAGTGCATGACCCATATAAGTTGTTGAATTAATAAAATCACCTTTAGTGTCAATTAAAATATTACCGTTTTTACTGTTCAATAAATAGTTGTTGGTAAAGTTATTGGCATAGATATTAATATCACCTAAAGCTGAAATTACGCCACCTGAACCCGTATCAGTAAATAACTTAGAACCATCTTGTTGTACTTTATAACTAGAAAATTCTATGCCATGTTTTTTGTTCTCAATATCTGTATTATTTCTCGATTCTGAACCAATACTTAATACATTGGCATAAATACTGCCTGAGTTTTCAATTTTATTTGCATGCTCAATTTGAGTATTTAAATTCAACTCACCGTTAGACACTATGGCAGAATCAAGAGATTCACCTTCACTACTCAAAGCAATCTCATTGACCAATAAATCTGCATCAATATTTAACTGTGAATTCTCATTTGCAAATATCAAGTTTTTATTATTAATCTGTGCTGCTTTGATCGAGTTATTCTTAGAGTCTGCACGTACAAAACCATTGATCTCATTTGTAAAATTATGAGTTAAAATCAAATCAGATGAAATTAAGTTTGTTGTTGCAGTATTTTGCATAGTATCTGCCAATAATTTAGCACTATGCAAAGTCAATGTCCCCAAATTATCAAAGAAAGGCTGATTTTTTAAATTAAGTTGTGCATTATAAAAATATGCTGAAGCTTCAGCTTTATTATTAAAAGTATCAACAACCAACTCATTCAAATCGGTATTTGGAGCATTTTTACCACTTAAATATAGACTACCGTAGTTATCTAATAAATTAATCCTATCTGCGATAAAACTCGTGTAAATATTGAATTCTGCATTTTTATTGTTATAAATATTCAATACTTGTGTCAAATCCAATTTCGACAGTTGTAAATTCAATGCATCTACACGCCCAATATTGCGAAATAAATTTGTTTTCAAATTCAAGTTTGAACTTGAAATATCTTTATTCTGAATATTTGCTGCTTGTAATGTAAGTTGATCAGTTGCATCATTTGAATAGGTCATAATTAACCCATCATTTTGAATTCCAGCTGATGATTTAGTATCCAAGCTGATTAAACTTGCTTGGCCACCTGACAAAATATCACCTTGGTTAATAATTTGACCTGAGGAGGTAATATGAAGTTGCTTTCCAGCATGTAAAACAGCTTTATCAAAGTTAGTTAAGCTTTGATTATTTATTACATCTAATTGATCATAGGCTAAAATATTACCTTTATTAGTTAAATCTTTTGCATCTATCTCAACATTTTTAGCAACTATCTTATTTTCATTATCTAGTTTAGTACTAATTATATCGATATTATTTTCAGACTGTATCAACCCAGTATTTAATACTTTAGCAGCGGAATCCGCTGTTTCTAGCTTAATAGAATCTACAGCTAACAGTGAACCATCATTTTGGATGTCTGATTTACGCGACAAAATATTTAAATTTGCGTTGCTGCTGATCAAACCTGATGTGCTGTTATCAAAACTATTTACACGAATATCCAAATTAGAATTCGTAAAAATAGATCCTTGGTTTATAAATTCATTTAAGTCACTAAAGCTTAATTTATTTGACTGTATTGCACCCAAATTTATTAGATTTAAAACATCAATGCTTAATTGATTTTTACCAAACAAATTACCAAAATTGTTTAGGCTTTTTTTGGCTGTCATCTCAAGCATATCGGATGCACTGAATAAGCCATCTTGATTAACAATAATATCACTTGCATTAACATCAATTAAGCCAGCATAAGCAAGGCCATCATTAACTAATTTATTAGTATTCAGGCTTAAATTTTGTGAAGAATTTAGTACTGCATCTTTTTGCGTAATTAAATCTTCTTGTGCTGTAAGCAATGTATTTTTTGATTCAATCCATCCTGCATGGTCAATATTTCCAGCTTGAACTGACGCTATTTGTTCAGCAATAACAACTGCAGAATCATCGATAATTGCTTGACCTTTAGTCAGTACTTGAATATTTTTAGAACTGGTTTGACCAGATATTTTTAATTGCTTTTCTGCATTTAATACAATATTTTCATCACTAATCAGTACACTATTTTTACTCAAATCAAGATTATTTCCAGCCGTCAAAGTTGTATTTTTAGACAAAATTGTACGACTAACATTTATATCCTGTGCACCTAGTTTAGCTTCATTTTGAACACTAATTTTTGCGTCTTGAATTAAATGATTTGTAGCTTGTATATCTGCATTTTCAGCAACAAATTTACCCTTCAATTGAATATTTTTAGCTTTTAAATCTGCATTTTGAATAATGGAATAAATCGCACTATCAGCTGATTTTAGTTCATCTGTTGCCTCTAAGCTTAGGTTAGATGCATTTAACAATCCATCTTGTTGAAGATCAGATGCTTTCACAGAAATTTTTTCGTTAGCAACCAATTCAGCTGTATGTTTAATGTCAATTTTTTCATCAGCTTTTAAAGTTGCGTTACGCGCATAAATTCCGCCCTCAATTGACATTGTTTTCGCAACAATATCTGCATAATTCTGATGTAAAAGCGATGCATCCTTTCCGACATTGAATGTATTGATGGCAGTAATTTGTGAATTAATACTTTTAAGCTGCCCTAGAAGCTCAATATTTTCTGCACTCAACTTCACTAGATCAGTTGCAGCAAGTTGACCTAGCTGGCTTAATTTCAATGTTTCAACTGCATTCAAATCTAGTGATTTTGCAAAAATCAGACCACTAGAACTAATATGGGTTCCTTGTAATGTAGCTTGATCTTGGGCAATTAACGATGCCGAATCATTCACCACTATGGAATCTTGGCTTGTTGAATTAATTTGATTTGCGTATATTTTCCCTGATAATTCAGTATCTTTTGCTTGTAGTTCAACACTTCCGATAATATTTAAAAGACCTGTCTGAGTCACTTTTAGATTTTTATCAGAATTTAATTTCACTTGATTTGATTCGACATAACCATCGATTTGAACCAAATCAGATGCTTTCAGATGAGTTTTACTTTCAGCTATTAAATCTGCAGAATTCTTCAACAAAATAGATTGTGCTGTAGCATCAATGTTCTCTGCATAATTCTTGCCAGCTAATTGTATGTTTTCTCCAGAGAGTGACAATTGTTGAGCTACTGAAATAAGCGAATCTTCTTGTGTTATAAAATTGTTTTCAGCCGAGATTTTATTATTTTTTGCATACAACTGACCTGCCAATTCAATATTTTGAGCATTCAGATTCATCTCATCTGTCGCTGACCAAACTGAAGCGTGTCCGATAGTTAAATTGTTAACGATATTGGCTTTCTGTTGTACTGTAAAAATTTGCCCCTGAACATTTGCATCTTTGGCTGCTATATCCAATGTTTTTTGGCTTTTTAAAACACTATTTTGACCAATATTAAGCTGATCATTGGCTTGAATTTGAACTGATTCCGCATCAGCTTCAGCATTTAAATCTATATTTTCAGCTTGTATATCAATCTTGCTTGTTGTCGACTTAAGCTTCGCTTGGTCAATATTAATATTTCCAAATTGACTCTGAACCAATACATTTTTTTGTCCAATGACTTTTGTATTTTGGTTCAATTCAATATTATTTTGTGCTTTAAGTAATATATCCCTGCTTAATGATGCTATTTCAGTTGCACCATGTGTTGTCAGTGTTCCACTTTCAATCGATAGTTGTTCTTTTGAAGTCAGCGTTGAATTTTGAACCGTTAGTTTTTCTTTATTCTTGATATTCAGCTTTTCATTGACATTTAATATAGCCTTATTCAATGCCATATTTTTAGTTGTAAAGTTGGCATTGTTTTCTGCATCAATAGTTCCATCTGTAATACCTAAGTCGATTTGATCATTATCTTGCGAACCAATTTCAATATTTTTTGCACTTAAACTACCAGCAAGGTTTATTTGTTGCACTGAAGCATTGGTATTTTGAAGACTGATTGTTTCCTTTGCTGATATTTTGTTTTTTAGCTCAATTTTCCCTGCTGCAGTTAAAATAAAGTCCTGAGCACTAGCCGCTACATTTCCTAGCATTTTCACCCCGACACCTTGGTCAGACGAAATTAAACTAATGCGATCTGCATAAATCCCTCCAAGCAATGTAGAGTCTATTGCATAGGTAGGATTATTTTGTAAGTCACTAACAGCGGTGACCTGACCTGTTTTAGCGTCATAATCATGTGCACCTGTAACAACTTCAAGTTGTTTGGCATTAATTTGACCGTCTACATTCAAATTACGGGAAAGCAATTGTAAAAGGTTCTGTTCTGAACCATTTAAGCCATTTCCATTTACAGTGATGTTTCCTTGACGAATACTGTAACCATTAATTGAGCCATCAGTTGAAAACTGTGGTGTGCCCGTTGTTAGTGTTGCTCTATCTGTGTTAATAAATCCACAACCTGAACATGTAATGCCATACGGATTTGCAATAACAAGGTCAGCTTTAGCTCCTGCAATTTCAATATGACCACTTAGCTGACTTCGATTTGTACCTGTAACTTCATTTAAAATAACGCGCGCACTTTTATCCAAGTTTTTGTTAGTTTGAATTTTTCCAGCTAACTGAGTCATCACAGATAACGCATCTGGCTTCATCGCGGCATTATTTAAGACTTGGCCTGATTTATCTACGTTATAATTTAAATAGCGGTTATGTGAAATTCCTGCTGCATTTGCAGTTGCAATATCAATAACTTGTACACCATTATTGGCATTATAAACACGTGTATTGCCAGATTGGACCTCTACATTTGCAAAGCTTTGTTGCACAAATAGCATGGCCGCCAAAGGTGTAAGTACCGCAAAAAAGCCTGTTACTTTCCCTACTACCGACTGTGCACCATCTTTACTACCTGATGTATCTTTTCCTTTAGAAGAAACTGTTTCTGATACAACATCAAATGCATTCTTTGACTTATTCCAAATTGTTTTATAAATATGATTCATGGTTTATTCCTTAAAATGAAACAGTCGTAGAGAAGAAAAAGTCAGCAGATTGCTTCTTCATAAAGTTTTCTTGATGAATAGGTTGAGTTGCGATTAACTCGAGAGAAACGTTACTTACGTTGAAGGTCGTGCTCAAACTGACACTACTGAGTTCACCAACGGAGTTTGAATTTACTTTGCTATCAACTTTGCCGTAATCTAGACCAAGTACATGGCGTGCATAAACAGCCGTACCATTGATGTCATAAGCTTTATTAAGGGTTAAATCATTTTTAAATGCATAGCCATGATCACCACTCAAAGAGTTTTGATTAAAGCCACGTACACTATATAAACTGCCGATTGAATATTGTTCTGAACCATAAAGTGGATCAAAAGCTTGCTGCCCTGAGAAACTACTAGAAAGGCTAAAGCTTTGTCCTAACCAGTTAAAGCCTTTTAAATAACTGATGCCATAGCTCAATTTTTCGAATTGCGCTTTAGGCATATCTACTGGTAAATCTGAGGCATCTTCCAAAGCGTTAAATACTTTTAAGCCTTTGGCATAGCCAAGATTCATATTGACTAAACCTGTAAATAATCGATCACTATAGTTAAGACCTAAATCTAATACACTTAGTTTTCGGCTACTCACCCCAAGTTTGATATTTTCTAAAAAGGCTTCTGTATCTTTTGAGGTAAGTGCTGCATTTATACGAAATTGATTGTTTAATCCACGGTGTATGAGTCGATCTAACTTTGCCGAGTAGGTGACAGTTTCACCATGAGATACCAGTTGATTTAAGCCAGTATCAATTGTGCTGTCATATTCAGAGCGAGATGCATTTAAATTCAATGTGTTATAACCAAATGGCAAAACATACATTGCACTCGCAGAAAACGAGTCAGTTCGATTTATATTGAAAGGTAATGATCTATTATATGAAACATTAATTAAGTCATTTAAACCAAATGGATTATCTAGGCTAAGCCCCAATGCTGCTTGATTTTCGCCTGTTGAATCCTGCCCTTTATTGTCATAACTAAAATATCCATTCAGTCGCTTTGAAGGCTCATTATCAAAAACAACAATACTTTCACCGGGCTGTTCGCCAGCTAAAATATCCATTTTGGCATTATTTGATTGGAGGCGATTAATTTGATCAATCGCTTGCTCAAGATCACGCAGATTCAATGGTTTGCCTTTTACAAAGCCAAAAGCAGTCGCCAAAGATAGTGTACCTTGCGCTCTCTCGGTTGTTTTTAGCTCTGTTAATTTTCCCTCTTCTATTTGTAATATTAAAATTCCAGATTTTAAATCTTGTTCTGGCAAATAGACTCTTGTCGCGACATAACCTTGATTTAAATATGAAGCAGTAATTTGACTCATCAATCCTTCAATCGCATGTGTATTCATACAACTATTGGTGTAAGGAGATATAATTGAGTCTAGTGCTTTATTTTTAAGTAAATGATTCCCAGAAACTTCAATTTTTTGAATATCATTACAAGGACCTGAATCACTTGTACCAATACTTGGCGCAGCTGCTTCTATTCGTGTTGGTGGCTTTGACGATTGTAATAATTGCTGTTGTTCATATTTCAGCCGTTCTTGTATATTTTGTTGTAAACGTTCATTTTCTTTATTTGCCAAATCCACAGGATTGTTTGCATGTGCATAATTCATGCATCCTGCAATAGCGATACACAAGCTTAATTTTTTGATTGATAATTTCATAAGTGATCCTAGAAGAAGAATCTGCCTGCTTTTTTAGTTACAATTTTTAATAAAAAAGAAACAGATTTTCGTAAAGTATCACTATTGACTTATTTTTCTATCACTGAAAATAGTTATATTTCCAGCAAGTGATTATAAATTAGGGTCTGTTGACATTTGTTGATTAAAAAAATAGCGAGATAGTAAAATTAAATCGCCAAACCCAATTTTACACTCGCTATGCCTCGAACAATGCTAAATGATCAACACTGGTCCAAGTTA